>JACQFO010000065.1 GCA_016200025.1 Nitrososphaerota archaeon | reverse complement strand
TTAGACGGGGTCCGCACCGCGGCCTTCATGGAGGAGGTCCTCAGCCTCGGAATGAGGTGGGAGAAGCCCGACAGGTGAGCCGATGGCTGCCATCCCTTCTGACTACACGATTGTAGGAACGGTCCTCGCGATCGCCATAGCCATCATACTGCTGTCGGGGCTCGCCCTCTACATCTCCTTCCGGGTGAAGGAAACCTTCAGGGAGGAAAGGGGAAGGGGCGCGAGGGTGGCCAAGGTGGGCCTCCTCGTCGGCCTGCTCTTCCTCTCAGGAGGCGTCTTCTTCTTTTTCTCATCAGGGTTCTCCCAGCCGGGGCCAACGAATGATTCGTCGTCCGGCTCGACCTCCACGATCTCTGGTGTCACCACGACCACGACTGTGACGCAATCTGGCTCTGTCGTGGGCATGAGCGTGTCCTATCCAAGCCGCGTCTCCGCGGGGTCGAGCGTCTCGATCTCCTTCACCTTGGTCAACAACGGAGCTTCGACGCCCACGGGCGCGTCCATCGACGTGGGGAGCCTCTTCTACCCCTTCAGCGTCAGCGCGGCGACGAAGTGCAACCCGCAGTGCACCCCAACGACCTGGTCGGGCAGCGTCGTGCAGGTTGGCGACCTGACACCCGGGGTCACGGTGGTCACCCTCAGCCTGACCGCCCCGTCGCAGCCCCAGCAGTACTCCGACACGGTCACCCTCTACTACGTCGGTACGACCCAACAGATCACCGCCAACATTTCTATTCAGGTCATCTCTGGGCATCCTTGAGCCTGCGCCCGCGCTTGAGCTTAAATACAAACCCGGGCGAACAACATTCCGAGTACCAAGCTTCTTGATTGACCTTGTCTGGCCCAACCTGGTCGGCGTCCTCGCGGCCACGATTGTAAGCTTCCTGATCGGGGCGGTCTGGTACGCTCCTCCGGTCATGGGCAAGACGTGGATGACACTTCTCGGAAAGACCGAAGAGTCGTTCCGCAAGAACCGCAACCGGTCCGTGGTCTTCGGGTTTCTCGCGAACCTGCTGACCGCGTACTTGCTCGGCGTCTTCGTAAAATCACTGCTCTCAGCGAATTGGCTAGACGGCGCCGAGGTGGGCTTCCTGGCCTGGTTGGCCTTCGCCTTCTCCATCCACTTCACGTCCTACGTCTTCGAAGGGCGCCCCGTCAAGCTCTTCGCCATGGACGCGGTCCACCAGCTCGTCATCTTCGTGGTGATGGGCGTGATCCTCGGAATCTGGGGCTAGGGCCCGCAAAAGTCCAGGATGCAACGAGGTACGCCTTACTGAGATCGTCTCACCTCCGTGCGTTCGCCAGTCCCTTCAATCGGTTATATCGGAGTAGGTGACTCGCTTGCCCGTGGCGAAAAGAACGGTACATCACATGGATTTCCCGACCCTCGTAGTCATCAACAAGGAAGTTGTCACCCTCACCGGGGAGCTCCATGAGCTCTCGAAGCCCGACAGCGAAAAGCTGGAATCGCTCGTCGAAGACGTCGCATCGAGGGCCGACAACCAGGACTTCGAGGAGGCCGTTCCCGAGAAGGCTTCGCTTCTCGTCTTCAAGATAGCCAGCGGGCAACACTTCCACGCTGGGAACAAGCGGACCGCCCTCGTCGCGGGCCTGACCTTCCTTCGTAAGAACGGGTATACGATAGACATCAAGAAGCCGAAGTTCGTCTCCGCGGTCGACAAGGCGGGGATGGCGGCGGTCAGCCTAGAAGACCTCTACGAAGTCGTCAGGGACATGATATCAAGGTCGCCGACGGAGAGGAAGGGATGGGAGAACGCGGTCAGGCAGGTAATCGAATCGAACCGCAGGTTCCTCAAGGACATCGGTTCCTAGCCTTCGTCAGACAGAAGTCGCGGTCGATTTCTTCCCCAGGGCCGCCTGCGCAGCCGCAAGCCTTGCGATGGGGACCCTGAAGGCCGAACAGCTGACGTAGTCGAGGCCGGCCTCATTGAAGAACGCGATGCTGCTCGGGTCGCCGCCGTGCTCGCCGCAGATCCCAACCTCGAGGCTGGGCTTCGTCTTCCTCCCGGCGTCGACTGCCATCCTGACCAACTTCCCCACTCCTGACACGTCGACGGAATCGAAGGGACTCTTCGGGAGTATCCCCATCTCAAGGTACTTTGGAATGAACTTCGCCTCGACGTCGTCCCTGCTGAATCCGAAGGTCGTCTGGGTCAGGTCGTTGGTCCCGAAGGAGAAGAAGTCGGACCACTCGGCGATCTCCGAGGCAGTCAAAGCAGCCCTCGGGGTCTCTATCATCGTCCCCACCTGGTAGGGGACACGCTCTCCTCTCTCCTTGAAAACCTCCTCTGCCGCCCCATCGACCACTTTCCTGAGAAATGTGAACTCACCAGCGTGCGCCACCAGGGGCACCATGATTTTCACTCTCGCCGTCTCACCCCTTTCGCGGACGTCTTCCAGCGCCGCCTGCAGAATGGCCTTCGTCTGCATCTCGTAGATCTCCGGATAGGTCACGGCCAGCCTGCACCCTCTATGGCCGAGCATCGGGTTGTGCTCCGCGAGCTGCCTGACTCTCGCGAGCACCTTCTCCTGGGCCACCAGTTCCTCGGGCCTTGCCCCCTCCTCCTTCATCCCTTCTATCTCGACCAGCAGCTCTTCCATCGGGGGAAGGAACTCGTGGAGGGGAAGGTCGAGGAGTCGGACCACGACGGGCCTGTCCCCCATGGCAGAGAAGATCCCCTTGAAGTCCGCGAGCTGGAACGGGAAGAGCCTGTAGAGATGCCTCTTCCTCTCGGCTTCGTCCCTGCTCATTATCATCTCTCTCACGATCGGGAGCCTGTTGGGAGCGTTGAACATCCTCTCGGTGCGGCAGAGGCCTATGCCCTCCGCCCCGAAGTCCCTGGCCTTCGCCGCTGCCTCCGGCGTGTCGGCGTTCGCCCAGACGCCCAGACGCCTGAATTGGTCGGCCTTCGCGAGGAGTCGGCCGAACTCGGGGGAGATGTCAGGGTCCACCATCTTGACCTCACCCCTGTACACGTTCCCCGCAGTCCCGTCAATCGTTATCGTCTCTCCCTTCACGACTTTCTCTCCAGACTTGGTCGTGAACATAGTCCCGTCGGTCGCAATCTCAATCTCCGAGCACCCTACCACGGCGGCCTTCCCCATCCCCCTGGCAACGACCGCAGCATGAGATGTCATCCCGCCTCTCGCCGTGAGGACACCCTGAGAGGCTATGAGGCCCTTGATGTCCTCCGGGGTCGTCTCCGGACGGACAAGGATGATCTTCTCGCTTCCTCCCCGGCTCGCGGCTTCGTCGGTGTCGAAGACTACTTTCCCTGAAGCCGCCCCTGGCGAGGCGTTGAGTCCCTTGGCTACGGGCTTGTCCTCCGACCCAGGGTCGAGCCTCCTATGTAGCAGAGCGTCGAGCATCTGGGGCTCGATTCTCATCACCGCTTCTTCGGGACCGATGAGCCCCTCCTCCGCAAGGTCCACCGCAATCTTCACCGCAGCCTGCGCCGTCCGCTTTCCACTCCTCGTCTGGAGGAGGAAGAGCTTCCCGTCCTCGACCGTGAACTCAAAGTCCTGCATGTCTCTGAAGTGATCCTCAAGGAGCTTCGCCAGCGCACGAAGCCTCCCCAACAATCCTGGCTCCAGCTCAGAGATCCCAACTGGGGTCCTTACCCCTGCCACCACGTCCTCCCCCTGAGAGTTTGCAAGGTACTCCCCGAAGAGTGCTCTTTCGCCGCTCGAGGGGTTCCTAGTGAATCCCACCCCCGACCCCGAGCTCGGACCCAAGTTCCCGAAGACCATGGCCTGGACGTTGACCGCGGTACCAAGGTCCTCGGCGATGCCGTAGTACCGCCTGTACTCCCTGGCACGGTCGTTCTTCCACGACTTCAGCACGGCTTCGATGGACATCTCAAGCTGTACGAAGGGGTCCTCAGGGAATTCCTTGCCCGTCTCCTCCCTGATGATGTCCTTGAACCTGCTCACGAGGCTCCTCAGCTCTTCTGGTGAAAGCTCGATGTCCATCTTCACGCCCGCTGTCTTCCTCCTTTCCTCCAGCTCTTTCTCAAACCTCCCTCCGCTCGCGCCCAGCGCGACCCTGCCGAACATCTGAACCAGCCTCCTGTAGGAATCATATACGAAACGCTCGTTGCCAGTGGCCTTGGCCATCCACTGCGCGGCCCTTTCGTTGAGCCCCAGGTTCAGGACGGTGTCCATCATCCCAGGCATGGAGAAGGGCGCCCCAGACCTGACCGAGAAGAGCAGCGGGTCCTCTTCCGCGCCGAACTTCTTGCCCGTCTTCGCCTCCACTTCTTTGACCTTGAGCCTCGCCTCTTCGAAGAGCCCCTCAGGGATCTTCCCGCCCCTGGCGTAGTACTCCTTGCAAACATCAGTCGTAATCGTGAAGCCGGGAGGGACTGGCAGCCCGATGGAGGTCATCTCTGCGAGACCAAAGCCTTTCCCGCCGAGGAGGAACCGGTCAGCGCCTACGGCCTCCTGGAAGAGAAGCGTCCGCACCTACGGCCTCCTGGAAGAGAAGAACCCTCTCCATCTTACTCTACCTCACCCCGACCTGGGGGCTATATTTGTAGGGTTGCTCGGACGAATGTCGCGAAGAGCCTGTTGAATCTACGGTCCCGCGCTGTGCCAGGTGACCGTGAAACTGGACAGGTTAGTCGCTAGACTTGAAGGCTGAGCCTTCACCACTCCTCCGCTAGTCACCATCGTAATCTGCCAAATTGTCGGGAACGCTCCGATGTTCTTAGTTTCGCCGCTGATTGTCGCCTGATTCGCCGACCCGAAGGATACAGTCCCGAAGTTAGCAAGGGGCAACACGCCGCCGCTGCTGGACGGGGCCTCAGCCACCCATTCGGCCGAGGACCTCTGCGCAGAGTTGACCCTGGCGGACGTGCTCGACGTCTGTCCAGTTGTCACGTCCGTGATGGTCGTAACGAACTTGCTTCCACTATACTGCACCTGGGCCACAATGGTGTCCCCAGGGTGGACGGTCAGGCCATTGACGATGAAGGATGGCCTCGGATAGAATTCATACCATGCGTAGTACCTAGGAGACCCGCTTGAGCAGTCCGAATCGGTCCCTGTCTGCTCTACGGTCCCAGAATTGTATCCGTCGATCCCGACCCAGAAGGAAGAATACTGTGTGCCGCCGCCGCAGCTTACAGTCGGAACGACCCACGAACCTTTCACAAACGTCACGCTACCTGAAGTCGAAGTGACCGCGTACCCGCTCCAATTGGTGCTGCAGCTATTCGTCGGGCAACTTTCGTGCCTCAGCTTCGAAGATGAGGTCATTCCGCTCGCTGTTGAGGCAAAGCTGAGCGCGGGTGCGACCGCGAGAATCGCTATTACAGCCACGACCAGAACGGTGACAATCCTAGGCGGCGGAGATGAGTTGTTCGTGCGAAATCGTACCATTATTCAATAGATAAGCGTTTCCGACTGTGGACCCTGCGCAGAGACTCTTCGTCCAGCCTGTACACATCCCATTCACGGAGTCTCCTAGCCCCGAGCTTCTCGTAGAATGCTATTGCCCTCCTGTTCCACTTCAGGACGAGTAGATCGCGTACCCCAGGCATTCTTCGCCGTCAACCGCAAGGAGCAGCCTGATCTTCTTCCTGTCGAAGATGTCTCGAACGATTCTCTTCTTTGCAGCCGGCGTGGGGAGCGCCAGCTTTTCGAACCTTGCAAGCTCTTCCAGGAGCCCTAGGAATTGCGTTGCGTCACTTCGACGCCCCTTCCTAACGGAGACTCTCCCCACGACCCCATGGACGGAGGGCCGCCCTGATAAAGCACGACCGGGCGCTTGCGGGTCCGGACTCTGATGAAAAATCTGGAGGCCTGGAGCTATCTCGAGTGCCCCAGGTCCTTCAACATCTGGTCGAACTGCTCCTTCGTGATCTCTCCCTTCGCGAATCTTTGTCTAAGGATCTCTTCGGCCTCATCGTGGCGGTGCCAGTAGCCTCTCCCGTAGCCCCAGCCCCATGGCCAGATGAACAGCCTTCCCAGCCCGAACACTAAGAAGATGAAGAAGAGGAATCCGAAGGGGAAGAAGAACCATCCTCCCATGTAGGGCATCGATGTCGAATAATAGTATGGCCTCATGGCGGCCGCGACCGCGAAGACCGCGACTACCACCAGGATGAACGCCCCTATCAGCCATCCTATGGCCCTGCGATGGCGGAGAGTTTCTTCGCCGTAGGTGTTCGTTATGTTTTCGCCTCGCAACGCACTCCAAGGCATCCCTTCTTAAGATTGTCGGAATATCGATAATCGGAAAACCGATAGTCTATTATAGACTGGCGGTCCCTCTTCCCACTCGATGTGGCCCCTTCGCTTCGGCCCCCACAGAAAGAGAGGCCTTCGGGTGATGGTCCTCACCATCCTTCACGCGTCCCCTAAGAACGGAGTGGAGATAATGGACGGGGTGGAGGCGATGACCAGAGGCTGGTGGCGCCCCTCACCCGGTTCCGTTTACCCCCTCCTAGAGCAGCTTGAGAACGACGGCCTCGTCAAGAAGGCCGACGGCGGAAGGTATGGTCTGACGAGGAAAGCCAGCGAGGGCCTCGTGTCCTCCTTCGGTCCACGGTTCAAGAGGCCCCACACTGTGGACAGCGCGATGAGAGAAATGGGCGGGTTCGTGTCATATTTCGAGGGCCTGAGCAGGTCAGGTGACCCTGGCGTGTCCTCTCAACTCGGCGGCATCAAGGACCTCGCCAGAAGGCTCTCAAAGATAGCTGGCGCCCAAGATGCAGAAGAAAGCTGATCAGGTCAGTAACATCAAACGACCCCGACATTGGGAAAGGATATTATGACGCCGCATGGGGCATGTTTGAATGGGCCTAAAGGAATGGATAATCCCACAGGACAAGGCCTTCTTTGGCCTCCTTGAGGAAGAGTCCACCAACGTCCTGCTCGGCGCGAGAAAGCTCGAGGAAGCAATAACATCATTCGACAGAATGGACGCCCGCAGGAAGGAGTTCAAGGACATCGAACACAAGGGCGACGAAATCGTCCACCTGATCTACGAGAAGGTCAACAGGAGCTTCATCACCCCGATCGACCAGGAGGACCTCACCAAGCTTGCTTCCCTCTACGACGACGTCCTCGACTACTCATATGCGGTAATGAACCGCCTCGTCTTGTACGAGATCACGGGCCCCACGGAGGTAATGGTAAGGATGGCAGGCATAGTCAGGGCCTCGGTGGAAGAGATCCACCAGGCTTTCTTCTCAATGAGGAAGCTCGACAAGGTGGAGATCGACAAGAGATGCATCGAAGTCGACAGGCTCGAAAACGAGGCAGACTCCCTTCTCAACGATGCGGTCGCCGGTCTCTTCAAAAGTCCGGACGTGATCAACATTCTCAAGCACAAGGAGATCTACGAGCACCTCGAGACGATAACCGACCGGTGCGAGGACCTTAGCTTCGTTATCAGGGACATCCTGATCAAGCACACCTAGGTGCGCCACCATGGACGCACAGACCCTCTACATCCTAGGGATAATCGCAGTTGCGTACATCTTCGACTTCATCAACGGTTTCCACGACGCAGCCAACTCCGTCTCGACGGTCATCTCCACCAAGGTCCTGCCCCCCTTTGCGGCTGTCGGCATGGCGGCCTTCTTCAATTTCATAGCCTTCGGCCTCTTCGGCGTGGCTGTGGCTACGACCGTGGGCAAAGGGATAATCAGCCCCTCGGTAGTCAGCCCGAATTTGATACTCTCCGCCCTCGTTGGCGCCATCACCTGGGACCTTATCACCTGGTACCTCGGCCTTCCGTCGAGCTCTTCACACGCCCTCATCGGGGGCTTGGTGGGCGCAGCCGTAACTTCGGCGGGATTCGGCTCCCTAGCTTGGGCGGGTCTTCAGAAGACGCTCACGTTCATGGTCGTCTCGCCCCTCCTGGGATTCCTGCTGGCATTCGGCCTTATGGCGCTCTTGATCAGGGCCTTCTTCTCGATCCCGCTTCAGCGGATCAACCGGTACTTCCGGAGGTTCCAACTCGTCTCCTCCGCACTGGTGAGCCTGAGCCACGGCACGAACGACGCGCAGAAGACCATGGGGGTTGTGACGGCCCTTCTCCTCTCGGTCGGCTGGATCGGCTCTTTCCAGGTTCCGCTCGTGGTCGCTGTCCTGGCGGCGACGTCCATCGCCCTCGGCACCCTTTTCGGCGGATGGAGGATAGTCAGGACCCTCGGGTTCAGGATGACCAAGCTCGACCCCGTCCACGGATTCTCAATCGAGACGGCGTCTGCCGCGACGATCATCGGCTCCTCCGTGCTCGGAATTCCCGTGAGCACGACTCACGTCGTGAGCGGGGGGGTCATCGGTTCGGGTGCCACGATGGGCGCATCTATGGTCAAGTGGGGCTTGGCGAGGCGCATAGTCTGGGCGTGGATCATCACGATACCCGCGTCGGCGGTCGTCGCCAGCGTGACCTATCTAATAGTCAGCGCAGTCTAGGGAGTGAAGCCGCCTCGGAGGAGGCGCGCTTCCCCGCCTCGTTACCTACGGTCGTTCATCGCTTGCACTTCATCAGCTGCGCCCGCATCCCTGCGGGTATTCCTTTCGGCTTCCCATCCGCCCCCACAAGCACATCAGTGACCTCCCCTTCGGCCACTGCCTTCTTCCCCTTCCAGATTCTATGAGAGTAAACCACACTGGTCGTGCCTATCTTCGCGACCGCCGCCTCCAAAGTGAGGAGGTCATCGAGCTTTGCGGATGAGACGTACCTGCAGACGGCCTTCGCGGCCACGAACCCCAGCTTCTTCCTCCTAAGGAAGACCAGCGTGACCCCGGCACGCCTGAGCATCTCGAGCCTGGCGACGTCGAAGTAGGTGAAATACTGTCCGTAGTAGACGACGCCAAGCGCATCGGTCTCGGACAGCCTGACTCGGACATCCATCAGGTAGCCTCTTCGCATCCTTCCTCCGCGCCGGCGGACAATCCTTTAAACAAGTTAGGGCTTGCCGACCAACGCAGGCGGGTCTCGTCACATAATTGTCCGGTGAGCTTCAGAACGGCCTCAAACAGGCGATGCGGGTCTACCCCCAGGGGGTCACAGTGGTAACGACTACCGCTGCCGACGGCCCAAAGGGCATCACGGTCTCGTCCTTCACAAGCGTCTCTCTCGACCCTCCACTGGTCCTAATCTCCATAGCTCATGACTCCGCACTCCACCCTGTCCTCCGTGCCGCGAAGCACTTCGCAGTGAATTTTCTTGCTGACGACCAAAAGTCCGTCTCAGACAGGTTCGCCGGGAGGGTAGAACTTCGCGACAGGTTCGACGGTCTGAAGTACAAGACGGGCAGGGGCGGGTCCCCGGTCATCAACGGCGTCCGCGCTGTCATCGAGTGCCGCATGTGGAAGGCCTACAACGGAGGAGACCACTCCATCCTCGTGGGCGAGGTCATCGAGGCCAAGGCCCTGAACTCCAAAAGGCCTCTTGTCTACTACGCGCAGCAGTACACCACGACAGAGCCCGCAGAGTTCCCAGCTCCGCCCTCGGACATCGTCTGGTAGCGACTAGTGCGCAGAAAGAAGGTAGTCTGGCCGGTCCTGTATCTTCGGTGGGCTGACATCCATGAACCGGCCCGTCCTCGGGGAACGCACTAACATCGCGTCGTTGAACCAGCTGGCAGGGGTCGGTGCCCCCCAGAATGTCTGTCTCTGGGGGTCGTTGAGCTTCCACTTTATCGGCGCCCAGTCCGGGTCCGCGCTCAGGTAGTCGCCCGTGTAGAGTTCGATCCTGTTCCCCTCGGGGTCCCTGATGTACAGGAAGAAGGCATTCGAGACTCCGTGCCTCCCCGGCCCGCGCTCCATCGTCCCCAGGTACCCCGTCGAGGCCAGGAGGTCCGCGCAGTCCATTATCGAGCCACGGTCCGCCACAGTGAACCCGGCGTGGTGGACCCTGGGGCCTTTGCCCGTCGTAAGGGCGATATCGTGGCAAGTGTGCTTCCTCCTCAGCCACGCAGCCCACAGCGCTGGGCTGGGACCCTCCGTCTCCGTGATCTCAGTGGGGCCAAAACCGAGAGTGTTGACGTACCAGTCATACCCCACAGCCGCGTCAGGCAGCAAGATGTTGAAGTGGTCGAGGCGCATCACCTTCGCCCCCCTGTACCTGTCGTATCTCTGCAGCATCCAGTCGACCGGCTCCATCTTCTCATAGAATTCGACAGGGAATCCGAGGTGGTCTTCGACTATCAGCGCCCTTCCCTGTCCCTTCTCCTCACCCTCGCCGACCCAGCGAGCGAAGCCGCCTCTGGCCTTCACGAGCCCTTCTATCGGCTCGAGCCCTGCCTCGCTGGACACTTTGAAAGCGATGTGCCCGACCCCGGGGGAGGCGGCCTTGGTCAGCAGGAGGCAATGGTGCTGCCTGTCCTCGAGGCCCCGGAGGTAGACGTGCCCGCTGTCCTCCTCGGTGACTACAAACCCCAGGATGTCGGCGTAGAATCGTTTCGACGCTGCGAGGTCGGTCACGAGCAGCTCCAGGTGCCCGGCCCTCACTACCTCGAATCCCCTCGCTCCCGACGACGTCATTCTCCATCCTTCCTCTGAAGGAAGTCCCTGACCCTTTGTTTGTACGGCTCCTTGTCATACCAGCTGTAGTAGGCGCTCGCCATCCTGACAGGGTCCCCGAAGAAGAACCTCTCGTAAAGCTCCTGCCTCCCGCCGAAAGAGCTGCCCACCAGGTCCCAGGCCAGCTTGAACAACCGGATCCTCTCCTTCGCGTCCGCCAGCTTGGCCTGGTAGTACTTGTCCACGTCAACCCTCGCTTCCGAGTCCAAGATTTCCTCCGGAGGGATTGCCATCAGCCCGCTCGCCCCTATCTGCTTTACCACGACGGCCAGGCTCGGCGCCACCCTGGGCCACAGGTTCCTGGCGGAATTGATCGGCCCGTAGTCGGGGGTGAACAGGCCCCATCGGTTCGTCTTGGCGTTCGCTTCGCTCGAGTTCAGGAAGGCCTTCATCGCCTCGACGGTCAGCAGGATCTCGGAGATCTTCTCCTGGACGTGGGGGAACTGGTCCGCCCCGATGGTCTCGGCGACTAGGGAGACGAGCCCTGCAACGAACTCTGCCTTGGACGACTCCCTCACAGTCGCCTGGTGGGCCATGAAGACGATCGCGTCGGTGGCCTCGTTGACCTTGTTCGCCTTCTCCGGGTCCTCGAGGATGAAGACCCTGTCCCAGGGGACCAACACGTCGTCGAAGACGACGACCGCGTCCTGCTCGTCGAACCTGGACGCCAGGGGGTGGTCGAAGGTGGAAGAGGAGGTAAAAGATTCCCTGCAGATGAACTTGAGGCCCTTCGCGCTGACCGGTGAGGCGAACGCAATTGAATAGGGCATGTCGTCCTGCCCCGACCTTACTACTGTGGACGGAAAGACGATGATCTCGTCCGCCATAGGAAGCGTGGCGAGCATCCTCGCCCCTCTCACCACTACGCCCTCAGAGTTCTTTTCGAGGACCCTCGCGGCCGTGAACGGGTCTGCCTGCTTTGACGGACCTACGGCCCTGTTCGTCTGGGGGTTGATCAGGGTGTGGGTAAGCAGAAGGTCGTTCTCCCTCACATACTCGTAGTAGCTTACGATATTCCCCGCAAAGTCCTGCCCTTCCCGCCCAAAGAAATCAGCCGCGGCGGCCATCGCCATGATGGAGCTGTTCAGGTAGTCAGCGGTCCTCCCGAGCACTCCGCCTGAGTAGTCGGCCCAGGCCTTCATCATTGCCCTCCTCTTCGCCAGGTCGGCCGGGCTCTTCGGCTGGAGGAAGCTCGCCCCGACCGGGTCGCCGGTCTTGGGCGAGGCGTAGGTCATCACCTCCGCCAGGTCTTCCCTGGACTGCATGTCGTACAGCGCGGCCACGGACCTCGCCACCCCTGAGAATGCTTTGTGCTTCGAAACGTCCCTGGTTATCCTCTCGTTCCCGTACCAAATCTCCCTGGGGGTCGAGTCGAGCCTTGCCATGAACTCCTTCCCGCTTCGGGCTCCCAGCTACGAACCCTCCCTTCTCATGTTCTCGCCGACGCCCTCCAGTCTACTTTAGCTTTCCCGGGACAGTGGGAGGAAGGGGAATCATGACTGCTCAAGGACCACCGGGTTCGACAGCAAGCCAATCCCGTCTATCTGAAGCTCGAGCTTCCCGGGCTTCGACGGGAGAACGAACTCCGTGGGGTCGAGGTCGCCCAGCGCGGCCTTCGTCCACCCTACGCTTCCGCAGGAAACCACGTCCCCGGGCTCCAGCTCAAGGAACCCCGAGACGTAACTCGCGACTTCTTCAGGCTTGAAGATGTACTCCGAGGTGCTTCCGTCCTGCACCATCATGCCGTCGAACAGGGTCGTCATCCTCCTGCCGGCGGTGTCCGCCATCTCCTCGGCTGTGACCACCCATGGACCCATGGGGCAGAACGTGTCGTGGTTCTTCGATCGGAAGAGCGGACCTCTGAGCGTTGTCTTTTCTATCCTGCCGGTATTCTTGTCCCTCCTGTACGCCTGATATGCGTCTTCCTTGGAGTCCCTAGGCGCTGTCACGTCGTTGAGAATTGTGAATCCCATGATTGCCTTCTTCGCCTCGCTGACGGACGCGTGGGAAATCGCCGAACCTACTATGGCTGCCAGCTCGACCTCGGGCCTTATCCCAGACTTTGGCGCGCTCACCTTGGACCCGGGGCCGATGACAGTGCTCGGCGCCTTCATGTCCAGCCTTGGCCTGTCCAATACGACGTCCTCTCCGCCGAGCATTCCCCTGGTGTTTACAATAGCCGCGACTATCTTCCCTGGCCTTGCGACAGGGGGTCCCAAGACCACTTCTTCCAGCCTGTGCGTCTCACTTCCGAGCCTGATAGCCGCCTGACTCACCGCTGTCGATCTCAGCATTTCCAGCAGCGGGGTCCTGGTTATGGGTTCCGAGACCTTAGTCCCCTCCAGCACTCCCATTCGCTCTGCGTCCTCTTCCTCGTCCCTCAGCCTGAAGGAACAGAGCTTCAAACGTGGCACCGCGCTCGATGAAGGCTTTTTTACCTTTGGCAGGCACGGCGGAAGTGTTGTCCGAGCACCCTCTCGTCCCTGGCGAGTTTTCTGCCATCGAGAAGGGCCCCTGGCACTACGGCGCTGACTACGTTACCGTCTATTTTCATGGCGAACCCCGTGCCCTGGCACCTCTGGTCCCCGAGCCCTTCAAAGTTGACGACGGGGCGTGCCTCGCCTACGTTTGCGAGATCATCTCAGTAAGTGACGGGGGCGCAAGCATGGTAGCGGACGAGCCGGACAGGACCGTCTATCAGGAGGCCGCGCTGGGAGTCAAGTGCAGGTTCCAAGAACGCCGGGGCGTGTTCTTCCCGGTAATGTGGGTGACCACTGAGTGGTCTCTGCTAAGGGGAATCCTGAACGGCTACCAGAAGAGGCTCGCGGACACTATCTCCATGACGAGGCTCCACCCTCTGAACCCAGGCCTCAAGCCAATTTCGCCGGGGGCCGAGTTCTCGGGCTTCTGCGTCAAGGGCGCGCGAAACCTCTTGTCTCTGAAAGTCAAGGTGCGCCGGCCGGGTGCCCAGGCAGACCTCCCGGCCTTCGGTGCGACGTTCGGCATGAGGGCGTTCCCCAGGACCGACCCAAGCCAGGCTTCAGTGCGCGAGCCGGTGGAAGTCCTGAAGTCAAATTCAAGGATCTCCGACGTCTGGACAGGGGACGGGCGGGTCGAGCTCTCCCTGGACGTCGGCGAGGTGACCCAGTCCTCGGGGGCTGTATACAGAAGCGGATTCACAATCTCTGGCTCGAAGGTCCTCACCCCGTAAGACACTTTAATCCGAGCGGGCGGCTCACAGCATCAACTTGCAGACAAAGCACGCCGTGAAGACCTATTCCAACTACGTCGGCGGCAAGTGGCTGGAGTCCAAGGGGGGGACGATAGAGAGCAGGAACCCAGCGACCGGCGCGCCCGTGGCCAGGGCCCCAAGCTCGACGACGGACGACGCCGCCCACGCCCTGGAGGAGGCGCGTAGGACCTTCGACTCCGGCGCCTGGGGATCGAAGCGTCCCTCGGAACGCGCCAAGGCCCTCGGCGAAGTCTCCGACCTCATCCGAAAAGAGATAGAGGACCTCTCGGTGCTGCTGACCCTGGAGACCGGCAAGCCTCTCGCCGATGCGAAGGGCGAACTGACCAACGCGGCCAACGTCCTCGAGTACTACGCCTCCGCTGCGAGGCACATAGTTGGCAGGGTCCCCAGGTACGGAGGTAGCGACGTGAGCTTAGTCGTCCACGAGCCCGTGGGCGTCTGCGCTCTCATTGTCCCCTGGAACTCGCCGATCTCTCTCCTCTCCTGGAAGTTGGGCCCCGCCCTGGCCGCGGGCTGCACGGTCTTGGTGAAGCCGTCAGGATACACGCCGGGCATCACCATGGAATTCATAAAACTCCTCAGCGCCGTCGAAGGGATCCCGCCAGGAGTCGTGAACGCGATAACCGGACCAGGCGAAACAGTCGGCACCGAAATCGTCAGGAGCCCCCTGGTTGACAAGATCTCCTTCACAGGCTCAACTGAGACTGGCAAGAAGATCATGGAGACCGCGGCGTCCAGTCTGAAAAAGGTCAACCTTGAATGCGGAGGAAAGTCCGCAGACATCATCTTCGACGATGCCAACCTCGACGCAGCCCTGCCCAGCGCCGTCTGGTCAATATTCAGGAGCGCGGGCCAGTCCTGCAACGCAGGCTCCAGGCTGCTGGTCCAGGATTCGATCTACGACTCCTTCCTGAGGAAGTTCAGGCAGGCCGCCGAGGCGATTCATGTAGGGAACGGGCTCCAGCCCGACACAGAAATGGGCCCCCTGATCTCAGAGTCGCAGCTCAAGAGAGTCATGGGCTACGTGCAGTCCGGCCTCGACGACGGCGCCAGGATCACCTCCGGAGGAGCGAGGATCTTGGAGGGAGAGCTGTCGAAGGGCTACTTCGTCCAACCTACGGTCTTCGAAGGAGTAGAGAGGCCGATGAGGATATTCCAGGAGGAAATCTTCGGCCCGGTTGTCTGCGTCCTTCCCTTCCGCGACGAGGACGACGCGATTGCAATCGCGAACGACACGAGGTACGGCCTTGCGGGGGACGTGTGGTCGCGCAGCCTCACCAGGATCATGAAGGTCTCGCAGGGAGTAAGGACCGGGACCCTCTGGGTCAACAGGCACCTCAACCCAGGGCCCGAAGTCCCGTTCGGGGGCTACAAGCAGAGCGGCCTGGGAAGGGAGACGGGCATGGAGGGACTGATGGAGTTCCTCCAGACGAAGCACATCAGCCTTCAGCTCACAGATTCGTTCGACCGTGTAAGACGCTAGGCATCCCTTCGGGTGACAATTGGGGTGCGCGAATCTAGGCGGACCTTGTCGCGCTGACCACGACCCCTCTACTATCGAGCTCGGAAAGCAGCTTGTCGACTTCCTTTCCGACAACGGCCCTTTCCGGCGCTACGACTCCTTCCCCCCTGATCTCTCCTGCTCCTATCATCTGGGCCACTATGGACGCGGTGTACCCTGTGGTCCTGCCCATCGAGGTTATGCCCTCCACTTCGTCGAACCGGTCCACCATGTCATAGGTGATCGCCCGGTTCCCTGACCTCGCCACGACCCTCATTACTGTGAAGTCGCGCACCTCTCCCTCCGAGAGCTTCCTGCCTAGGACTGCCCAGGACATCTCGATGGGGGCGACTTCGGCGTCTCCGAGCCTAAGCTTCTCCTTCGAGAAGTAGCCTGAGTCCATCAGGAGGCCCATCTTTTCCACGTGCCCGGGCCACCTCAGCGTCTTTTCGTCCATGACCTTCATTCCCTTCATCGTGTACACCAGGCTCGCGAGCCCGTCAGTGCAGAACGCCTCCAACTTGCCTATGGGCGGCGGGAACTCTATCGTCTCCAGGGTGTCGAAAGGCTTCACCCTGGCCAATTCGCCGTCCCTGAAGATCCTCGCTTCGTCCGTGTACTCCCTGAGCAGGCCCACCACAGAGAAGACCAGCCTGTACCCGAACGGGGGCTTCGGGTCCTGAGGAAGCCCTCCGACCATAATGTGCCCCTCATCTCCGCCCCCAAGAGCCTCGAGCCCGTGGGCCAGGAGGATCCCACCAAGACCGGGTGCGACGCCGCAGCCTGGAATCAACAGGGCCCCCGACTCCTTCGCTTCTCCGTCCAACTCCATCTGCTCGTCCTCGAAAGCAATGTTGACCATCTTCGTCCCCGCTTTCACAGCCGCCAGGTCTGACGAGTGGACCACCCCATGCGGCAGGGCGGATACTGAGACGTCGAATCCTTGGAGGAACTTCGCCACTCGCTCCTGGTTCTTGATGTCCAAGACCTCGGTCGAGAGCCTATCCTGACCGGCGCGCTTCTTCACCGCTTCGAGCCTCTTCAGGTCTATGTCTGCGACTACGACCTCATCCACGCCCGCCGATCGGGCCAAGTCCCACGCAACGACAGAGCCCATCATCCCCGACCCGAGGACCGCCGCCTTCACGCGACCAGTCGTGGTCCGGCGGTTTATGAATTGAACCTCGAAACATCTTAAGTAGAGGACTCCGTTCGACACGGCATCGTGGGCCTCAAAGAAACCCTCGACGAGCCGGTGTCAAACTACATGTCAGGGAACTTCGCAAAAGTGAGCGTCGACGACTCGGTCGCCACCGCAGCCATGACTATGAAAAAGGCCGGCGCCACCGAAGCCATTGTCGTAAAGGACGGCATGCCAATAGGAATCGTGACAGAGCGTGACATCCTGTACAAGGTCGTCGCCACCGGTTCCGACCCTTCCGTCGTAGACGTCGAGCACGTGATGAGCTCTCCGGTCCACTCAATCGAACAGACCTCCAAGGTCGGCGACGCCGTGGCGAAGATGTCGAAGCTCGGAATCAGGCGCCTTGGAGTCACAAGCGGCGGTAGGCTCGTCGGGATGGTCACGCAAAAGGCGATGGTCTCGGGGCGGCTCAGCCAGGATGTCGCCCTCCCGGAGCTGGCGTCTCCCGCCAGGATCGCCTGCCCCTACTGCGACGCGACCATGAAGGACAGGGACGAACTCTCGAGGCATATCGACCAGGTCCACCTGGGCCTCGGACTCCTAGAAGGAAACCTGACGAAGTGGTAGCCTAGGAAGCCGCGAAGAGTTCCATCGTTTCGGCGATCCACAGGATTCCTTTCTGCAGCAGGTCCAGTCGAAGGTTCTCGTTGGGCGCGTGAATCGCGCTTTCTTCGGAGGAGACACCGATGTCCACGGAGGGCATCTTGTACCTCCTCGTGAATAGGTAGAGCGGGCCAGTCCCCGGAGAACCGAGCTCAACCACCGGCTCGGTGCCGTAGACCTTCGCAGCCGCCTTGATCGCCGACTGCGCGAACGGGTCTTTGTACGAAGTCCTCGCGGCCGGCTCCATGCTTTCGAGCTGCATCTCCACGTCCCCGAACCCGTTGTCATCGAGGTACTTCCTCATCTTGGCCCACAGGTCAGCTGGGTCCTGATGGGGGACCAGTCGAAAGTCCATCTTCGCGTGGACCTCTTTCGGAAGCACCGTCTTCGAGCCCGGACCGGTGTACCCTGCCCAGATCCCTGCTATGTTCCCCGTCGGCCTCTGGACCAGGGCCTTCTTCGCCATGTCCGAATTCATGCCCCCGAGGAACTCCTTCGCACCGTAGGCCTTCCTGAATTCCTCCCCGTCGAAGGGCATGCCCTCAAGGACCGAGAGCTCGTCCTCCGCCAGGGTCTCGACCCCGTCGTACCAGCCGGGGACCAGGATCCTCTCGTTGGTGTCCTTCAGCATGTTCAGGAGCCTTACCAGCCTCCAGGGCGCGCTCGGCAGAGCGGCTGCGTAGCTGCTGTGGGCGTCCTGGGAAAGCATCTTCAGGACGAACTCCACGTAGATCATCCCCTTCACTCCCAGTATGACCTTGGGTCTGTCCTGCAGGTCCACGGTCCCGAACTCCCACACCACTGCGTCCGCCTTGAACAGGTCGCTGTTCTTCGAAACGTACTCCTCGAGGTGCACGCTCCCCGTCTCCTCCTCTCCCTCGAAACAGAACTTCACGTTGCATGGAGGCCCCCCCGACGTCTTCATGTACGCCTCAACGAGCTTCAGCCTCGAGACAAGCTCGCCCTTGTCGTCCGAGACTCCTCTTCCGTAGATCCTCCCGTCCCTGATTTCGGGCTTGAACGGGGGCGACTTCCAGAGTTCCAGGGGCTCTTCCGGCTGCACGTCATAGTGGTTGTAGAACAACAGGGTCTTGCTGGAGCGGCTCGACTTCACCTCTCCGTACACGAGCGGGGCGACCCCGTCCATGCGCAGCACCTTCGTCGTGGCCCCTATCTCCCTCAGCATCGTCTCCACCAGAGTGGCGCACTCTTCGATGCCCTCCTTTCTCGCCGACACGCTGGGCTGAGAGGCCAGCCGGATTATCTCGCCTGCGAAGCGCTGCAGGTTATCGCCCACGTACTGTTGGAACTCGGCGCTTACCAACTAGCTTCCTCCTGCTTCGCCCGGTTCACATGGGAAATAAACGTTGGAAGGCCTCCCCGACCCACAGGCCGGGTGGCAGGGTCGCCTAGTCTCTTGCCTCTGAGACTCCGATCTTCATCCTGCCCAAGGACAGGGAGTTGGCGACCACCGAGACTGAGCTGAAAGCCATCGCCGCGCCGGCCAGGAACGGGAGGAACGAGTAGATCCCCACCCCGTAGAACGGGATCAGGACGCCAGCCGCGACCGGTACCAGAACGACATTGTAGCCGAAGGCCCATAGCAGGTTCTGCCTTATCTTGTTCATGGTCGCCCTGCCCAGCCTGATGGCCCCGACCACGTCCGCCAGCCTGTCGCTTACAAGCACGATGCCCCCGGTCTCCTTCGCCACGTCCGTCCCGCTGCCTATCGCGATGCCGAGGTCAGCCCTTGCGAGCGCCGGCGCGTCGTTGACTCCGTCCCCCACCATGGCCACCACCTTTCCTTCAGCCTGAAGCTTCTCCACCTCTTTCTCCTTCTCGCCAGGGAGAAGCCGGGCCTTCACCTCAGCTATCCCCACCTTGGCGGCGACCGCATTGGCAGTGGCCGCGTCGTCGCCCGTGAGCATTACGACGGAGAGTCCCATCCTGCCAAGCTCCTCCACCGCGGACTTCGAATCCCGCTTGATGGCGTCGCCGAGCACTATCGCCCCGCTCTCTCCGTTCGCAGAGACGAAGACGACCGTGTTGCCCCCTGCCATCGCCTCTGCGACATGGGCGTCGTGCTTCCACCCCTCATCAAGACCGACGAACTCTCTCCTTCCCACCTTGACCATCGCCCCCCCGGTTCGTCCCGAGACCCCCCTCCCGGGGAAGGATTCGAATTCGCTTACCCGCCCAACCTCCAGCCCTCGCGCCTTCGCCCCAGCCACGATCGCGACCCCGAGCGTATGCTCGGAGGCCGATTCGACCGAGGCCGCAGCGGCGAGGATGCGTTTCTCGTCGTTCCCGACGACTCTGAGGACCGACTGCTTCCCCTCGGTCAGCGTGCCTGTCTTGTCCAGGAGCACCGTGTCGACCTTCGATGCCGCCTCGACGGGCCCCCCTCCCTTGACGAGGATCCCGTGCTTGGCCGCCTTCCCCGTGCCCACGAGAAGGGCCGCCGGGGTCGCAATCCCCAGGGCGCAGGGACAGGCGATTATGACTACTGAGACGAAGATGAGCACCGAGGTGGCCACGGACACCCCGCCCAGCGCCCACCAGCCGAGCGCCGCCGCCAGCGCGACGACGATGACAACGGGCACGAAGTACCCCGCCACCCTGTCCGCCAACTCCTGCACCGGAGCCTTGCCGGCGCTGGCCTCCTCGACCAGCTTCGTGATCTGGCCTATCACCGTGTCCTGTCCGACCGCGCTCGCCCGCACCATGATCCTGCCGTTCGCATTGATCGACCCTCCGATCACCTGGCTGCCCTGGGCCTTCTCCACTGGGCTGCTCTCGCCGGTGAGGAGCGATTCGTCCACGTTTGTCCTTCCCTCTACGACCACTCCGTCAGTGGGGACCCTCTCCCCCGGCCTGACTTCGAACACGTCGTCGGGCACCAAGTCCTCCACCGGCGTCTCTACGACCGAACCGGCCCTCAGGAGGTGCGCGGTCCTCGGCGTGAGCTCTAGGAGCTTCCTCACCGAGTCCGAAGCCCGGGCCTTCGTCAGGTGCTCCAGGAGCCGCCCCGCGAGGATGAGCGTAATGATCACAGCAGCCGCATCGAAGTAGAGCCCCTCCACCCCGAAGGCAGACGGGATGAAGACCGCGACCGCGCTGTATCCGAACGCGGCCGACGTGCCCACAGCGACGAGGACGTCCATGTTGCCCGACCTCGCCCTGAGCGCATGGTACGAGCCCCTGTAGAACCTGGACCCCACCGCGAACTGCAACGGAAATGCGAGGAGGACGAGCACGTACCCCGTCGCCCCGGCGGGAAACAGGGGAAGGTAGGTAAGGGCGAGTATGGGCACGGTGAGGAGCGCTCCGACGAGGACCATCTTCCTGAGCCGCGCGAGCTCCTTCTGGGGGGCTACGAACTCACGCAGGCACGAATCGCTGCAGAAATAGAAGGTGCTCCCCCTCGCCTCGCTCCTGAGGGCCTCTGGCCCCTCCTCGACGCTCATGCCGCAGATCGGGTCCTTTGCCAACAGTTTCGGCTACGCGGAGGCGATAATAAAACCAGCGCGGCGACGATTCGGTTTCAAAGAGATTCAAATAACTGCCCTCGTCGGCGCCTTCAATGGCCCGGTCTCGTGAGAGGGACGAGGCATCGCGCAAGGCCCTGGCCTATTCGAAGTTCTACGGCGGAAAGGTGGGGCTCGTGCCGAAGGTCCCGGTCCGGTCGCTCGAGGACTTTTCGATCTGGTACACGCCGGGCGTCGCCGCAGTGTCGCGGGCCATAGCCGCCGACCCTGACCTATCCTTCGACTACACCGGCAGATGGAACACGGTCGCGATAGTCACGGACGGCAGCCGGGTGCTGGGCCTCGGAAACATCGGGCCCGAGGGCGCTCTTCCAGTCATGGAGGGCAAGGCTCTGATCTACAACTACCTCGGGGGAGTCAACGCGATCCCACTGGCGGCGCGGACAGGGAGCGAAGAGGAACTCATCGCCTTCGCGAAGGCCCTCGAGCCCTCCGTCGGCGGCATCAACCTCGAAGACATAGAATCGCCGAAGTGCTTCGAAGTCCTCGACCGCCTCCGCAAGGAGATGAGCGTCCCCGTCTGGCATGACGACCAACAGGGAACGGCCGGCGTCGTACTCGCCGGGCTCTTCAACGCGCTGGAGCTAACCGGGCGCAGCCTGAGGGGTTCGAGGATAGTCCTTCTGGGGGCCGGGGCAGCGAACGTAGCAGCCGTGAGGCTCCTGGTGGAAGCCGGGGCGGACCCTCGGGACCTCATAGTCCTCGACTCCAGGGGGGTCCTGCATCCCGAAAGGGAGGACATGGACCAACTCTCCCTCAGGAACAGGTGGAAATACGAAATCGCCCTCGAGACCAACGGGGAGAGGGTGACCGGCTCCCTGGGCGAGGCGCTCAAGGGCGCGGACGTCCTGGTCGCTGCCGCGGGCCAGGGGCCTCACCTGGTGAGGAAGTCCGAGGTCTCGAAGATGAACGAAAGGGCGATCGCCTTCTTCCTCGCAAACCCCACCCCAGAGATGCTGCCCGCGGACGCTCTGGACGCAGGAGTTGAGATCGTAGCGACCGGCCGGTCGGACTTTCCAAACCAGGTCAACAACAGCCTCCTCTTCCCCGCCGTCTTCAGAGGCGCCCTCGACGTCAGGGCCAGGACCGTCACCGACCGCATGGTGATCGCCGCGGCCAGGGAGCTCGCCGCCTTCGCGAAAGAGCGCGGGATCGACAGCAAGCACATCCTCCCTTCAATGCTCGAATGGCAGGTCTACCCGAGGGTCGCAGCCACCGTGGGCCAGGCTGCAGTCAGGGAGAAGCAGGCAAGGAAGAGGCTTTCTCGAAGTGAGTCGATGGACGCAGCCACCGAAAGGATCCTGCATGCCAGGAAGACAGTGGCCGCACTGCTCCGCGCAGGGATAATCCATGAGCCCCCCGAGTAAGCCTAAATCTGGACGTGGCCGACCTCGAGGCGTGCCCGCCCTTCGGATTAGACACGCTTCGAAAGGGGACGTCTCGGCCGCTGCCGACCTCATCGTAAGGACCAA
>JACQFO010000070.1 GCA_016200025.1 Nitrososphaerota archaeon | reverse complement strand
TCGGTTTGGGTTCGGAGACCCGCACGGGTGCGGGAGAGCCTTGTTTTCTATTTAAACCTGTGAAGCGCTTCAGTCGGGCTTGGTAAGCGCATGTTGTTCTTCAGGCCCTGGCCAAGCGGTCGCCTGAATCGCGCTGGGTCGTCGAATCGACCTACCTTGTCTAGGCGTAGGCAAGGGCGGAAGTCGGTCAGCAACTGCGCGAAGAAGGCGAAGAGACATAAGCCTGAATTAGCCTCGAGGACCTCCTCGACCTATGACCATTCGGCGGAAGAGGCTCGCAGTGTCCCTGCCCGACACCGTCCTCGAGGAGAAGGACTCGCCAAGGGAGAAGACCGCGAAGCTTGGGACGATCGCCCGGGCCTGCTCAATCTATGGCGTCGACGTGGTCGAGGTCTTCAGAGACCCGCGGGGAAGGGGAGACGGCGCATTGATTGCAAAGGTCCTCGGCTACCTGGAGACCCCTCAGTATCTCAGGAAGAGGCTCTTCCCTCTCGACGAGGCGCTCAGGTTCGCGGGCGTCTTGCCTCCTCTGAGGATCCCATCGCATAGGCCCAAGGTGCCATTATCGGAGGTGGCAGTGGGCGAAGTGAGGGAAGGGGTGATGAATGCGGATGGGACGGTGGACGTCGGCCTGGATGTGCCGCCGAGGGTGAACGCTGGTCCGGATAAGGAGAAGAGAGTCACGGTAAGGATAACTTCGAAGAGTCCGCTGACGGCTGAGTTGATTCGACGCGACCAAGTCAAGGAGTACTGGGGATACGCGTTGGAAAGCAGGGATGCGGATAAGGTCTTCACCGATTCAAGGTTCGCACTGAAGGTCGCGACTTCAAGGCTGGGAAAGCCGCTCAGCTCCGAGGCCGCGCGCATGGGGGAAGCATTCAAGGACGCCGGGAGCGTGAAGATGGTCTTCGGTTCTCCGTCACGAGGCCTCTTCGAGATCTTCGGCGCCGACCTCGCAAGAAAGGCGGACTTTGTGGTCAACCTGTTCAACGAGCAGAACGTCGAGACCGTCAGGACCGAGGAGGCGATCTTCGCCGGTCTCAACCTTCTCAACATACTCGGGGCCTGAAAGCTTAAGTGCGAACCGCAAAACGGGTTTTCGGAAAGGTTTAGCGTGAGTTGGGCCATCGAAAACACAGTGCACCGCGTAGAGGCAGCCTTGCCTACAGGCCCAGGGGACGCGCCAAGAGCCTACTCCCTCGCATAAGGAACTGGCCCAAGCTTCTTAGCGACAAGCCTAGCATCCTCGGGTTCCCGGGATACAAGGCGGGGACGATTCACGTGATTACGGTCGACGACAGGGCGAAGACGCCCAACTTCGGAAAACCGCTCTTCAACCCATCGAGCGTGCTCGCGATGCCCGAGGCCGAAGTCGCGGGATTGAGGCTCTATGCCCATGAAAACGGTCAGGACAAGTGTATTGCCGATGTGAAGGCTGGGGCACAAGCGCAGGTACAGGGGCTGCCGCTGGACAGGACCCGGCGAGTCGGGGCCCTGGTGTCCTCGATTCCGAATGATGTGGGGCTTTCTCAGAAGAAGCCCGTCGTGCTAGAGGTTGGTGTCGGCGGTTCCGACGTGAAGGCCCAGGCGGAGTACGTGCTGGGGCTGCTGGGAAAGAAGGTCAAGTTTGCTGACGTTTTCAAGGCAGGGATGTACGTGGACGTGCTGGGGATAACAAAGGGCAAGGGGTTCGAGGGAGTGATCACCAGGTTCGGGGTTAAGAGGAAACAGCACAAGTCGAGGAAGACCGTGAGAGAAGTGGGAGTGATCGGACCATGGCACCCGGCCGCGGTCACGTACACGACTGCGAGGGCCGGCCAGATGGGCTTCCATCAGAGGACGGAGACCGGGAAGAGGATACTCATCACGGGCAACGCAAAAGAGAATCCGATAACTCCGGCAGGTGGATTCCTCCATTTCGGCGAGGTTGGCGGCGACTACGCAGTGCTGAGAGGATCGGTCCCCGGGCCCGCGAGCAGGTTTGTGATGGTCAGGATGAGGAACAGGGGCACCTCGAAGAGCTCAGCGCCGCCCCAGGTCGTCGAGGTAAGCACGAGGGCGAGGCGAGCATAGGATGAAAGCCGAAGTCCTAGGCATGGACGGGAAACCGTCGGGGAAGGTCGATGTCCCTGAGGTCTTCGAGACCCAGCTGAGGCCCGACCTGGTGAAGCGCGTCTTCTGGCTCGTAGGCTCTCACCACATCCAGCCCAAGGGTCGGGACCCGATGGCCGGGGAGAGGACCAGTGCGGAGACCCACAGCCCTCCGACTGGGACCGGGCGGTCCAGAATCCCGAGGGTGAAGGGCGAGAGGTATTCGAGGGGGGGCATGGCCGGGGGCGTTGCTAGCGTGGTGAAGGGGCGCCTTCCGCATCCGCCCCGCTCCGAGAAGGTGATTCACCTGAACGTCAACAAGAAGGAGAAGCGGCTCGCGACGGACTCTGCTATCGCCTACACTGCCCGAATCGAGGCCGTGAAGGCCCGGGGCCACAGGGTCAAGAAGCTCTCTCTCCCGCTTGTGGTTAGCGACGAGATCGAAACGGTGGAGAAAGCCTCCGAACTGGTTTCTTTCCTTGGGAAGGTTGACCTCAAGGCGGAGTTGGCTCGCGTCGAAGAGGGGACGAAGCGCAATACCGGGAAGAGAAGGCTCAGGGGCAGGGCCTACAGGACGGGCGTCGGGCCCTTGATTGTGGTAACAAACGACAGAGGACTTGGAAGGGCTGCCGGAGGCATCCCCGGAGTGGACGTAAGAAGGGTCGAGGACCTTAGCGTCCTTGAGCTCGCGCCTGGGGGCGTCCCGGGGAGGCTGACGCCCTGGACTGAGTCGTCCGTCGGTGCGCTGGCCGGGAGGACAAAGGAGGAAGTGTCGGCGTGAGACTCGAAGATGCGCAGAAGATACTGAAGAGACCCTACGTGACCGAGAGGACCTTCGACCAGATCGAGAAGGAGAACAAGCTCTGCTTCCTCGTGGATGACGGGGCCACGAAGACCCAGATCGCAAACGCGGTGCTTGCCCTGTACGAGGTAAGGGTGGCGGCAGTGAACACTTCGAGGACAATCAGAGGGAAGAAGGCCTTCGTCAGGCTCATCGAGGAGAACAAGGCCGCGGAGCTCGCAATGAAGATGGGGCTGGTGTAGAGGATGGGCAAGAGGATACTTCAGCGCAGGCGCGGAAAGGCAGGCATCCAGTTTAGGGCGCCCAGCAAGGGGAAGATCGCGCCCGTCAGATACCCTAGGCTAGGGGCGGACTCTGAAGGGACAGCGAAGGTGACTGCGATTCTTGACGAAAGGGGAAGGAGCGCACCGCTGGCGCAGGTCAGGCTGGGAAACAACAGCTACACCTACCTCCCGGCTGTGGCCGGGATGTCCGTTGGGATGAGTGTCTCGATGGGCTCCGAGGCGAGGATGCTCGAGGGAAACGTGATGTCTCTTTCGCGGGTCCCCGAGGGCTCCAGGGTCTGCAACATCGAGCTGAGACCGGGCGACGGCGGCAAGTTGGTCAGGGCCTCCGGTTGGTCGGCGGGCGCTGCTGAAGCTACCCTCGGGGAAGAACATTCTCCTGGACGAGAGGTGCAGGGTGACGATCGGAGAAGTGGCCGGAGGGGGAAGGAAGGAGAAGCCTTTCCTAATCGCAGGGGCGCGGCACCATGCCATGAGGGCATCGGGCAGGCTCTACCCTAGAATGAGAGGAATCGCGATGGCAGCGGTCTACCATCCCTTCGGGGGCGGCAGGCACCAACACCCTGGGAAGTCGACCAGCACTTCGAGGAATGCTCCACCGGGAAGGAAGGTAGGGTTAATAGCGCCGAGGAAGACCGGAAGAAAGAGATTGTCAAGGACCAGCATGGAGGTCAGAGAGTAGATGCCGAAGGAGTTCCGATACAGGGGAAAGACCGCGGAGGAGCTGAGTTCGATGTCTACCGAGGCGCTCATAGCGCTCCTGCCTTCGCGAGCCAGGAGGTCCCTCAACAGGGGAGTCTCCGATGACAAGAGGAAGCTCCTGGAGGATGCCAGGGCCATAAAGGAGGGGAAGCTGGAAGGACAGATCAAGACGCACGCCAGGGACATGATCATCCTGCCGACTATGGTGGGGCTCACGATTGGGGTCCACAACGGCA
This sequence comes from Nitrososphaerota archaeon, assembly GCA_016200025.1. Classification (GTDB taxonomy): domain Archaea; phylum Thermoproteota; class Nitrososphaeria; order Nitrososphaerales; family Gagatemarchaeaceae; genus UBA183. Next base: position 740 of record JACQFO010000070.1, on the reverse strand, counting down.
AGGAGTTCGTGGCGCTCGAAGTGAAGCCTGAGATGATAGGCAGGTACCTCGGCGAGTACGTGATCACCAACAAGAAGGTCGTCCACGGGACGCCGGGAATCGGCGCGAGTCGCTCGAGCCTCTACGTCCCACTGAAGTAGCCTTGTTCGATTCCTGGTCGTTCGCGAGGATAGCAGCCTTCGCCGTAGTCTACGCCGGCATCGAGTTCAGGTACGTCAACAGGTCGGAGGCGGAGTGGACCAAGAAGATGGATGGGTTCCTTGAGAAGGCGGCCTTCTGGGTCGTGGCGCCGTACCATGCCTACCTCCTGCTTCCGCTCTTCATCATAGTGGCCTTCACGCTGCCAGTCACCGCCTGGGCTGGGAACACCTTCCTCCTGGCGGTCCTGGAGGACGTGGCCTACTTCGTATGGAGGGGCAAGGCAGTGGTGAAAGGAGAGTGGACGACGACGTTCTTTGGGAGTTTCAACCTGGGCAGGCTGGTGGTCCCCGTCTGGTGGCCGCTGGACGTGCTGGTCGCGGTAGGGCTGTACCTTGCGCCTTTCTAGGCGACGACGGTCTGAGACTGGTCGCGCAGGAAGTTCAGGAGGTAGTGTGGGCTCCCGATGCCCCTGCCAGTGGCACCGCTCGCGTTCCAGCCGGTGAAGGACTGGGCGCCGGGCCAGGCGCCTGTGGTGGACCCTCCGCTGCGGTTGGCGTAGGTGACCCCGAACCTGATTCCGTCGAAAAACTTCTTCACCT
>JACQFO010000015.1 GCA_016200025.1 Nitrososphaerota archaeon | reverse complement strand
TTGAGCCTTCAGCACCTCCCTCCTCTGCTTGCGCACTGCCCCGAGGGCTTTCTTTTCCTCCTTGGTCGCGCGCTCCTTCTGGGCCTTCTCCTCGTCCGCCTTGCGGAAGAATTCGGAGAAGTCCACCTCCTCGTAGGAAGCCCTCCGGCGCCAGTCAGGGAGCTGCTTCGTGAAGTCCTTCATGAAATTCGAAACGAAGACGGCGTCTTTGATGTAAGGCGTGTCTTTCTTCTTGGCCAGGTGGTAAGCCATCTCTTCGGCGAGAGGGGAGAGCGTTACGTCTCTACCGTTGACTCGCACTTTGAGGTTGGTTGGGACGTAGGCATCGGGGAAGTTGACGCCTGCGTGAGAAAGCGTCTTCCAGTAGGCGCTCATGAATCCGTTGGGTCGGACTTTTCCCGACCCGTATTTAAGACCGCTTCACGCAAGACGTCGTCATCCTTCAAATAGTGCGCCCCTTCCACGGAGAATGAAATCGTATGTGGGTCGACTTTGAACGGTCTACGGGCGTGAAGGTAAAGGACCCGACGATGATCGTCGCGGTCTCAACTTCGATGCCGCAGTACAAGGCCCTCTATTCCCAGGCCAGAGAAATGTCAGAGTACCTTCTTGGCAAGCTGGCATTCGAGGAGGTGGCGACTGTGCACTGCTCGGCGTTTCCGCCTGAGGTCATCGTCAAGGAAGACGGCACCGCCTCGCTTCCGGCCTGCCACGTCTACCTGACCAGGGGAAAGGGGGACATTCTCCTTTTCGCCGGGGACACGAGCCCCATGGACGACCAGCACGAGTTCGCCGAGATCCTGCTGAAGTACGCGGAGGACATGGGAGTGAAGGAACTCTACTCCGTGGGGGCCAGATGGACCGACAACCCTCTTTCTCCCGAGCAGGACCCCGAGCCAGTTGGCTTCTCGACTGACAAGGCAGGTGTGGCCAAGCTGAAGAAGCATCGGGTGAAGATAGTCCCCGAGGAGCCGGCGCCGTTCTTTTCGTCCATGGTGGTCGGGATGGCCGGGGAGCGAGGGATCCGTGGATACAAGATTGCGGTCGACCACGGAGAGCCATCCACGCACAACCGCTCGGTCAGGAAACTCCTGGAGGCTCTTTCTGAATTGGTCGGTTTCGAAATCCCTCTTGACGAGCTGAAGAGCAAGGCACCCCCGTCAGCACGTCCCCCGCAGGTCGGAGACAGTTCCATCTACCACTAGCCCTCCTTTGCCTAGGCGCCTTTGACGATTCGCCGGGAGATTATGGCGAAGAGAAGTCCGACCCAGTAGGGGCCGTATTCGAGAGCCTTTGCAGCCCCCAGGACCAACAGGGTCAGGGCGAGAGAGAACGCCAGTCCGAAGAATCCCGCTCCCCCACCGAGGTAGATCAGCGTCCTACCTATCGTGAAGTGCCCTCTTCAGAACCGCCACGCCCCCCGCGAAGATGGTGAAGCCGCCTAGAGCTACGAGGAGTGCCAACACCCCGATTGCCACTTCAAGGGTGAGACCAGCAGCTCCGCCGACCATGCTGGTGACATCCTGCTCGGCGAACTTGAGTGCAGAGATGAGGAACCCCCTTGAAGCGTATCCGCTGTAGACCATCAGGGCCCCGCCCGCCATCGCGAGGGCGCCGCCTATTTTCGTCCTGGTGTCCCTCCCGTTCGCATCGACGTCATTGCCGCGTTCAGATAGAATAGTCTTGTCCAATCGGAGGGGCCGGGACCTACCGAGAGGTTTATCCGTGTGCAGGGCTGCGAAAAGCAGAGTCGATGCGCCAGTCCAAGACCGACGGTTCTTTGGAGGGGACGCTCCAGTGGGCCATCGAAAGACTCAGGTGCAAAGGGTACGAGGTCCATTCGCCGGTCGCTCTGTCGGTCGATTCCAAGCTCGCTATCATGGGGTATGCGAAGAAGGAGGGCGGGGCACACAGAATCGTGATCTCTGAATGGGCGCTAGATTCTGAGATGCTGGGCGGGCTGGTCCTGCACGAGCTGGCGCACGTGTACTTCACCGAGCGAGGCGCTCATTCTCACGACGGGGAGATGCTCGACGAGCTTCTTCACAACCTGAAGGAGAAGGAGGGGTTGAGGGCCAAGGAGATGGAATACCTCATCGATTCTTTCAACCACCTGCAGAACATCCTGGTCGACGACGTGGTGTTCGCGGTCATGGACCAGAAGGAGCTTGAGATGACGAAGAAGTTCTTCGCCGAATGGGTATCAGACAGGCCTTCCGGGGACCCGGTGCTGGACACAGCATTGCTGTCAAGGAACGCGTTCGCAATCGCGTCCCTGCGGAGGCGAGGGCTCTTCGACAAGGAAAGCGACATGAACTACAGGAACAAGTCGTTCCTCTCCGCACTTGGGGCGCACACCGAGCAGGAGTTCGAATGGGTGGAAGAATTCCTCGAGCACTCAAAACCGGACTGGGACGAGTCTGAATTCAGAGAGTCGATCCGTGAATACTTCGATCGGATGATGTCCCTAATGCGCTCTTCGGCCAAGCTCGACGACCTGAGATAGTGGAATTGGACACCCCGTCGGGAATGGGGCGGAGGAGGGCGAAGGTCCTCGTGACCGTCGCCTTGGCGGGGGCCGCTTCATGCAGCCAGCCCTCGTCCCCCATGTAGCGGACTCCTGGTAAGCCAGGGCATCACGCTTTTAGGACTCACCCAGTCGCCGGGGAAGGACAACCGGAGATTGAACCGCCTTGTGCTCCTTCTGCTGGCCGTCTTCATCGTTCTCCCGTATTACCCGGCCTTCTCCTCGACGCTCACCAGCAGCTTCCTCGGGCTCGCCGTGTATTCTGACGGGACCGTGCTGGTCTCTCAGAGCCTGAACGTCTCGTCGACGGACTCGTCGATAAGCGTGCCGCTGCTATCGGCCGTGATTTCCAACGTGGTGATTGTGGACCAAAAAGGTGCGCCCCTCTCTTTCAGCGTGTCCGGGTCAAACATAACCGTCTACAGCCTGGGGGCCACCGGCGTGACGATGACATACGACACCGCGAACCTGACTGGGAAACAGGGGACCGTATGGAGCTTGAATTTCAGGACGTATTACAACGCCACGGTCACCTTCCCGAAGTTCTCCACCCTGATCAACGTCAGCGGAGCCCCTTACTCTGTCTCGAAGGTGGGCGATTCGCCGGTCGCCGTCGTTTCCCCTGGTGTTTGGGGGATGAACTACGGCTTGGCCATAAGCGCACGGTCGACGACGAACTCCTCCGGTGGAGGGACAAACCAAGGGACAATCTTTGCCTTCGATGCCGGGACTTTCGCATACCTTCTGGCCCCCGTGCTGATCGCGGCAGGCGGCGGAGTGGGGTTCGTGCTTTGGAGGAGGAGGTCTTCGCTCGGAAAGGCGGCCGCCGAGCTGAGGCCCGACGATGTCCAGGTTCTGAATTTCATTTCGGAGAAGGGGGGGAAGGTCCTAGAGCCTGAGATCAGGATGAAGCTGGCCCTCCCGAAGACATCCGCCTGGAGGCAGATTAAGAGGCTCGAACGGCTTGGGTACGTGAAGGTAACCCGGATAGGGTCTCAGAACCAGATAGAGCTTCTGAAAAACAGGGAACCGGGAGCCTAGACCGACGCCGAGATGGCGGATGCGGCCTTCAGCTCCACGGTAGCTTGCAGCATGGCAGACGCGCCCCCTGAAATGTCCAGGTCGGTGAACAGGGAGAGAGCCTGGGCCATGTAGTTTCTTGCGGACGAGATCTCCGATTGTCTGGTCGCCAGCTCGGTGTTAAGTGCGGCAGCCGCGTCGGCGACGACCCCGGCGGTGGCGGCAAGCTGGGTTCGAAGCCTTGTTCCGTTTGTGGTCAGCGACCCTTCCTCAGAGGAGAAGTAGCTCACGGAGCCCGAAAGCGCTGTTTGGACGCTTGCCACGAAGGAGGACGTGTTGATGGACGCAGATTGCACCGCTTGCGCAGCCTCGACGATTGCTGACCAAGTTGTTGCGTTGAAGCTGCTCGACGTAATTGGGTTCAGGGAGGGTGTCGGCTGGACTGTGTCAAGCGCGGTGGACAGGTCCGAGATGCCGGTACCGACGTTGGTCAATTCTGCGACCTCTGCCTCAAGACTGGTGTTGACGCTGGCGGTCGTCGAGGAGACTGACACGCTCAGGGCTGACATTGCCTGAAAGGTGGATTGAAGCGAGGGGAAAAGGACGAGGAGAG
>JACQFO010000071.1 GCA_016200025.1 Nitrososphaerota archaeon | reverse complement strand
CCGGCGTGGATGACCGCTCCCCTGGCCGAAAGGTCCCTGACCACTGGCGCGTCCGCGTCCCTAACAAAGGTCCCGGCGTAGGCCCCGGCCTCGTCGGTGAACCTCACCCTATCGTCGAACGGTGCGAAGATGGGGACCCTTCGCTTCATCGCGACCGCGAAGTCATCTTCTCCGTTGGCCGGGGACATGTGGACGAGCCCCGTGCCGGCTGTGGTGTCGACGAAGTCCTCGGCTACCACCCTATGCACGTTCGGCCGTAGCTCTGGTTTCCTGAGGCCTGGGATCAAGTCGAGGAGAGGATGTTCGTATGCGAGGCCCTCCAACTCCTTTCCAGTAACCTGTCTGACGGTGCGGCCGAATTCTATGCCCAACTCGCTGGCCAGTGCCGCCTTCCTCTCCGAAGCGACGACCCAGGTCTCTGCGCCCACTTCGACGTATTCGTACATGGACCCTGGCTTCACCCCCACGAGTTCGTCCGTCACGACGGTGAAAGGCATGGTCGTCCACAGCACGAGGTATGCTCCGTCTGAGGTCTTGGCTTTGTAGTAGAGGCTGGGGTCGTCAAGCCTCTCGTACCCTCCTTCTACGACTTCGCCATGGCTCAGGGCCGTCTGGCAGCTGGGGCAGTATGGGACCACCTTGAAGCCTTCGCCCAGGATTCCCCTGGACCAAGCGGTTTCAAGATACTTCCATTCCCTCTCGATATAGGCGTCCCGATACGTCATGTACGCTGCTTCGTGGTCGATGAGCAGGCCGAGGAGGCGGTCTGCTTCCTCCCAGTCGTGTCTGTACTTCTCTATGAGCCGTTTGCACTCCAGGACAAGCCTCTCGACTCCCACCCTTTCGAGGTTCTCCCACTTGTTCCCCGAAAGCCCCATCTCCTTCTCGGCCTGGAGCTCGACAGGAAGGCCCTGGGTGTCCCATCCTCCCCTGAAGACGACATTCTTGCCCGAGAGGGTCGTGAACCTGTACCAGATGTCCTTCATCATCCTTCCGCGCACGTGCCCGATGTGAGGCTGGTTGTTCAGCGTGGGGGGCCCCTCGACGTAGCCAACTGGGTTCTTGCCTGACCCCCTCCTGGTAATCTCCAGACGGACTCGGGGGGCGTCGTAGAACTCGCGGACGCGCTCTTCTATCTTCTTCCAGTCGTAATCTGCGCTGAGTGCCTCATGCGGACTAGGCCGGTCGGATAATTTTGTAATCACTCAACGCACCCGTGCTCGGGCGGTCGCGGTATTTTAACCATATCAGACGCCCTTCTCCAACCTGGCTGCGATGGATTCTGGCAGTCCCGCTTTCCTAATCTTTCCTGCTGCGACAGCAACGTCGTAATCCACGCGTTGGTTGTGGACCTTGACTCCCCCTGGGCCGATGGTTACTACGGAGAACGAAGCGCGACGGTCCCCGTCCCTGGGCTGTCCCACGGAACCGGGGTTGAATACAGTCCCCGCCTCTTCGGACCAGACATAGGGAATGTGCGTGTGTCCGAGTGCGATGAGCTTGGCGCCGCGCCGCTCCAGGTAGTGTCCGAAGAGCTGCGAGTGGGTGGATGGGGTGACATACTCCCAGAGCGGGTCGTCTGGACTCCCGTGGAACAGGTGGACTTGGATTCCTTCGCGCTCCAGCTTGAGCTCCCTCGGCAGACCCCTCAGGAAAGCGAGGTTCGTGCCAGTGAGCTGCCTCCCCGTCCAGAGCGCAGCCATGGCAGCCCTGGCGTTGAACATGGCGACGTCGCCCGTGGAAGCTGCGTAGTCATGGTTTCCAAGGATGGCGGTCACCCTCCCATCGCGCAGCACGTCTATCACTTCGTTTGGGCTCGCGCCGTACCCTACCACGTCTCCCAGGCAGACGAGGGACAACCCTGCGACCTCCTTCATGACCGCGCCGAGGGCTTCCAGGTTCGAATGGACATCAGAGATCACAGCGAAGCTCTCCATGACTGCCGAGGGGCCGCAAAGCCCCCATAAACCTGGCCCCCAATGCGCCTACGACCACTCCAGTGATGACGAAGAATTCCTAATGCGTTTTGTGAACTAAATTTCACTACCCACCAGATAGAGAATTTCTCACCGCATGATATTCGAAGCTATCGATGTCTGCGTTCGCAGGTAAATGGGAAAAGCAGAACAGCCAGGGGTTCGGCAACAAGGTCAAGGACTCCGTAAGGAATCCGGGACCATTGAAGCCGAGGCTCGATCTAGCAGTCCGACAAATCCAAGTCCAAGTCGCCAAACTAGACTCCACATCCACCAAACTCAGAGAGAGAGACAACTCGATCTTCGGAAAGGTCGTAAGCTCTCTACAGAAACACGACACGCAGCACGCATCTGTATTCGCAAACGAGCTGGCCGAGATCAGAAAGATGAACAAAATGACTCAACACAATCACAGAACTCGGTGACATAGTAGTCACCTTGACTCCGGCTATGGCAGTCATACGCACCGTCAAGCAAGGCTTGGTGGGCGTGCTGCCAGAGGCGGAAAGCGAGATCGGTGAAATCTCTGGATTGCTGAGTAGCATCCTGGTAGACGCAGGGACAGTCGGTGGGTACTCGCTGAACTTCGAGGCTGCAAACGAGGACGCGGAAAGAATCCTATCGGAGGCTTCCGCGGTCGCGGAGCAGCGCATGAAGGAGAAGTTCCCCGAAATACCGACCTCGCTGCCCTCTGCAGAATCCGGGACAGAGACCAGCGCCTATTAAGAGACGGGAACACGAAGTTCCCGCACTCTTTTTTCTTTGGAATCGAAGGAGCGCTTCATCCGACCCTCTGGAGTCTGCCGCTCGCGAAAAAAAGAGAGTCGGGAGGCACAAGGAACAAACTTTCACTCGTTGGTATTGAAAATCTTGACTAAGGCTGTGATTATGCAGGTGCATCTTTGAAGCCGAGTAGTTGTCCGCTCGTGCACCTTTGAAGTTTATCGGGCTAGGAAGAGAGGAGAACGTAAAGCCAAAGATCGCTTCGACGATCAAGGAGATCGAACTTCATCGTAGAGAGCTGGAGAACCTGAGGGTGAAGCTTGACCAGAGGCGCAAGGCGCTCTTCGAAACCACTGTGAAGGCCATGGTCGCGAAGGACAGGTCGAAGGCCGCGGTCTACGCCAACGAGTGGGCAGAACTGAGGAAAGTCGGCAAGGTTGTCTACGCCAGCGAGTTGGCCCTGACGCAGGTGGTCCTCAGGCTCGAGAGCATCGTCGACGTCGGCGAGGTCATGCTGCACATGAGCATGGCCTTCAAGGTCCTGCGAAAGGTCAACAAGACGGTCCAAGGACTCGTGCCATCCCTCGATCAGGCCTCTGACGAGATCAGCAACGCACTCACTGAGACCATGGCCGAGATGGGCAACGTCTCGCCCACGATTTCGCTCAACATCAAGACCGAGAGCGGCGAGGAGCTAGTCGAGCAGGCGAGGAAGTTGGCCGAGGAGCGCGCAGAACAGATGAAGAGGTCGCTCGTGGTCTCACCGACGAAGATCCAGCAGGACGCAGAGGAGCTTGAAACCAGGGTCCCGCTGCTCGCCACCGGGGAGGAGGACGACGACGAGTCGTCCGTGCTTGGCACGCTCTACACTTCGCAGCCTGAACGTGAAGTCGAAGAGCAGGTCCTCCAGTACGCGGCTATCCACAACGGCAGCGTCGACATCACCGATGCCTCGACCGTGCTCAAGATGCCATCCGACGACCTCGAACAGGCGATGCTGAAGTTGATGTCTGAAGGCAAAGTGAAGGTCAACGACGGGGGCGCCAGCGAGAAATGAGCGTAGTCGCAGCCAAAGAGCTGGAGGACGACGCGAAGAAATACGCCTCGGAAGCGATCAGGCTCGACTCCCAGGGAGCCCACGGAATGGCGATTCAAATGTACCAGAAAGCGATTTCCACCCTCGTCAAACTGGTCCACCTGTATCCCGACTACAGGCTAAACAAGCAGTACACCGAGAGGGCCATGGCCTATCAGGAGCGGGTGAAAGCGATCCAGGCAGCCCACGGCCTCCTGCCCCAGGACCACGACGCTGACACTGATGAGAGAGCCTCGGGGCGGGGTCCGCAACTCAACTCGGGCGGTAAGGGTCCCCAGGTGGTCCAACAACTGAAAGCGTCGTTCAGCGAGCTTGTAATCACCGAGAAGCCGGACGTGAAGTGGGACGATGTGGTGGGCCTCGAGGACTGCAAACAGGCGATAAGGGAGTCCATCGTGTTTCCGTTCCTGAGGCCGGACCTCTTCAAGCTAGGCTGGCCGAGGGGGATACTGTTGTACGGCCCGCCGGGCTGCGGAAAGACCATGATTGCCGCGGCCACGGCCGCAGAGATAGACGGGTACTTCATTTCGGTCGACGCCGCCTCCATCATGAGCAAGTGGCTCGGGGAGGGAGAGAAGAACGTCTCGAAGCTCTTCTCGAACGCGAGGAAGATGCTCGCGGACAACAAGCCTGTCATCGTCTTTGTGGACGAGATCGATTCGTTGCTGGGCACCAGGGGCCAGGAAGTCGGCGGGGAGGTGAGGGTGAGGGACCAGTTCCTGAGAGAGACTGACGGGATCAACGACAAAGGCAAGAACCTCCATCTGTATGTTATCGGCGCTACGAACAAACCGTGGACGCTGGACCCGCCGTTCCTTCGCAGGTTCCAGAAGAGAATCTTCGTGCCCCTCCCGGACAACGAGGCCAGGATGTCCCAGTTCAGGAACTACACCGCTCCTCTGACACTCTCCGAGGACGTGGTACTTGCCCTACTCGCGAAGCTGAGCGAAGGGTATTCGGGGAGCGACATCAAAGACATCTGCCAAGGAGTGCAACTGAGGGTCGTGAGGGAGCTCTTCGAGACTGGCAACGCCCTCGACAAAGAGACGATGACCAGGCCCATCACTGTCTCAGACTTCAAGGAGGTCATGAGGACGCGCAGGCCCTCCGTTTCTCCCGAGATGGTCCGCGCCTACACCCAGTGGTCTGAGAACTTCAAGGCACTGTAGACTATTAACCAAGTCTGCTCGACCATATGCCAGTGTACGATCTTCTCTCACCTGCAGAGTTGAAGGACAGGGTCGGGAAGCAGGTCGCCCTGGCTGGATGGGTCCACGACGTAAGGGTCCTCGGCGGCATCAGCTTCGTCCTCCTGAGGAACTCGAAGGGGATCGTTCAGCTGGCCGTCCCCAAGAAGAAAGTGAGCCCCGAGGTCTTCGAGGTCGTAGGTGGACTCCATCAAGAGGATGTCATCACCTGCAAGGGTACGGTCAAGGAGAGCAAGGAGGCAAGGATGGGAGTAGAGGTGACCCCCGAGTCGATCGATGTGCTCGCCAGGGCCTCGGTGCCCCTGCCCCTCGACCCGAGGGGAGTTACCCCCGCCTCCCTCGACACTAGGCTCACCTGGCGGTCATTGGAGCTGAGGCGCCCGGAGTCTTCAGCCATTTTCAAGGTCGAAAACGCGATAGTACAGGGGTTTGAGTCGTATCTCCAGGGCGCCGGGTTCATCAGAGCCTTCACCCCAAGCATAATCGGCGGAGTCTCGGAAGGGGGTTCGGAGGTCTTCAAGCTGGACTTCTATGGCAAGGACGCCTTCCTCAGGCAGGACCCCCAGCTCCACAGGCAGCTCACGATAGCTGGCGGGTTCGACAGAGTCTACGACCTGGGACCAAACTGGAGGGCGGAACTTTCACACACGCCACGGCACCTGAGCGAACATCGCACCATTGCGCCCGAGCTTGCTTTCATTTCTGACGAGAGCGACACGATGAAGACAGAAGAACTGATGGTGGCCAGCGGGATAAAGAAAGCAATCGACGACTGCGCCCAGGACCTTGAGACGCTGAAGGCGGCCCTCCGAGTCCCTGAGACGCCGTTCCCCGTTGTCTCTTTCCCCGAGGTGTACCAGACTCTCGAAGACCTCGGGAGGCGTCTCCCCCGAGGCCAGGACATCGATGAGCTCTCCCAAAGGGCGCTCGCAGACCATGTGAAGAAAGAAACTGGCTCGGACTTCTTCTTCCTGGACAGGTTCCCCTCAGCCGCGAAGCCGTTCTACGTGATGAAGGTGGACACCGAGCCGGAATTCGCGAGGTCCGTAGACCTCGTGTACAAGGGACTTGAGCTTTCTTCGGGCGGTCAGAGGGAGCACAGGTACGAGAAGGTGGTGGCGCAGATCAAGGAAAAGGGCTTCAAAGAAGAGTCGTTAAAGTGGTTCACAGAGCCTTTCAGGTACGGCGTCCCCCCGCACGGAGGCTACTCCTTCGGCATAGAGCGGTTTGTGGCGTATCTGCTCGGGATTCAGAACATCAAGGAGGCAGCCCTCTTCCCCCGGGACCCAGACACCCTCCAGCCCTAGGACCTGGCCAGGCATCGGGCCCATAGCTTGCGCTTATTGCCCAGACGCATCCTCGCCGACAGGCAGAGAAGGAGACTTTACTTTTGGAGCTTGATTTCGATTGACGAGACGTTGTTCATGCCGCCGCTCACTGTGCTCTTGACCTGCTCCGTGTTGATGGAGATGCTCTTCACAGTGATGTCGGTCGCGAAGCGTTTTGTCAACACCTGAGCCACGTCGACAGCCCGCGAGATTGCCCTACCCCTCGCTTTCACGGTCACGGAGTTCGTGCCGTTGTTGATTTGGGTCAGGCATGCGAGTACGTAGTTCATGGTTGGTTTCTTTCCCACAAAAATGGTGTTGGGTTCGCGTTGAGGTTGTTCTGCTGGTTGTTCTGCTGGTTGTTCCATTGTCGCCCTTGCACCTCGGTTGATTATATTAGCATAGTGGACGAATCGTCCACAGGCGAGAGGCTCGGCCGACCTGGGCGGGCCCCAGAGTCGCCGAAGGCGCCCCGCCCGTGCCGCCTCAGGAACGCTTATGCGCTCATGGAGGTCGGGGCAGGCTCGTGCGGCTCTATGAATTCCAGGCCAAGGGGCTGTTCAAGTCCTATGGCATCTCAGTGCCCAGGTCAATCCTCGTCGATTCTCCTGGGGCCGCGGTCGACGCCTTTTCCGGCCTCAAACATCCGGTCGCGCTGAAGTCGCAGGTCCTCGCAGGAGGAAGGGGCAAGGCGGGTGGTATCGCTGTCGTGAACGGGCCGGAGGAAGTGCGGAGGGAAGCGGGGCGGATTTTTGGATTGACAATAGGAGGCGAGAAGCCGAGCTCTTTGCTCGTCGAGGAGGCCTTCCCGCACGACAGGGAGATGTATCTTTCGGTGACTCTTGACAGGGGAGAGAGGGCCTTCGTCGCCATCGCCACTGCCGCAGGGGGAATCGACGTCGAGTCCGCCTCGGGCAAGGTCGTCAAGAAGCTCCCCCTTGGAGGAATCAACATCGAATTTGCCGGTGACTTCGCCGCTCTTCTGGGGCTGGAGGGCGGGACGGCCGGCGAGTTCGCCTCCGTTTTTCTTTCGCTCGAACGGCTGGCGCGTGAGAAGGACTGCGAGCTGGCGGAGATCAACCCCCTCGCCGTCGGGAAGGATGGCTCCCTCGTCGCTCTGGACGCGAAGATGATACTTGACGACAACGCCCTCTTCAGGCATCCCGAGTTCTCCAAGCTGCATCCCGAAGACGAATTCGAAGGAGAGGCATCGCGCCAAGGGTTTGCATTTGTCCGCCTTGCCGGGGACATTGCGGTAGTCGGAAACGGCGCAGGCCTCGTGCTCTCCACCCTCGACCTCGTAGGAGACCAGGGGGGAAGCCCCGCCTGCTTCCTGGACTTGGGCGGAGGAGCTCAACGGGACCGTATCGAGGCCGCCCTGCGCCTCGTCAACCGGCTTCCTGGGGTCAAGAAGATCCTCATCAATATCTACGGAGGGATAACAAGGACCACCGACGTAGCTGTCGGCATCAAAACAGTCTTGGCCGAAGGGCCCGTGAAGCCTGTCTACGCCAGGGTCAGTGGGGCAGAGGAGTCGGAGGCACGCAGGCTACTCGAGGCGACGCCGGTCAGGCTCTTCAAGTCGGCGCCCGAGGCAGTCCGGGCAGTGGTAGAGGGAATATGATCCTACCGGGGGCAGGAGACCCGATAATCGTCCAGAACATTACTGGAAGGTACGGGAGGCTTCACGCGAAGCTGATGCTCGAGTACGGCACAGTGGTGGCTGCCGGCGCCACGCCTGGGAAGGGGGGCCAGTCGGTGGAGGGTGTCCCGGTGTTCGATACCGTGGCCGAGGCCGCGGAGCGGACAGGGTCAGTCGCTTCGGTCATGTTCGTTCCGGCGGAGCACGCGCTCGCAGCCGGGGAGGAGGCTCTGGCAGCGGGAGTCAAGACCCTCGTCGTAATCACAGAGCACATTCCCATCAGGGACACGCTGCGTCTCCTGGAGCTAGCGCACGCGAAGGGCGCTTCTATCGTGGGCCCCAACTGCCCCGGAGTCATCGTCCCCTCGCGCGGGCTGAAGATGGGCATAATGCCTGCCCCCTCGTTCGCACCCGGAGTGGTGGCGCTCTTCTCGAGGAGCGGGACGTTGATGTATGAGATAGCCGGGCAGCTGTCCGGGGCAGGATTGGGGCAGTCTGTGGCCGTGGGTATAGGCGGCGACCCGGTCACGGGGACCACCACTAGCGAATGCCTCGATTTCGTGGAAGCAATGGATGAGACAAAGGCGGTGGTCGTGGTGGGTGAGATAGGGGGCGACGCGGAAGAGAGGCTGGCGCGCCATATTTCCAAAGGAAGGCTGACAAAGCCCGTGGTTGCATACATCGCCGGGAGGCACGCCCCGAAGGAGAAGAAACTCGGGCACGCCGGCGCCATCATCTACGGCAACTATGGCACGGCCGAGTCAAAGATCACCGCGCTCAGAGAGGCGGGGGCAAGAGTGGCGACGACTCCGATGGAAGTTCCGGGGCTGGTGCGGTACGCCCTTGAAGGCGGCAGTCAGTGAAAGTCCAGACCCTCTTTTTACCGAAAGCTTCTTAGTCGTCACAGGGGAGGCGACAATCGAAGGGGAAGGAGAAGTGCCCATCGCGGACGCAAGCAAGAAACAGATAGCGCAGAAGAGGCGTCTCTTCCTCCAGGTGTGCCTTCGATGCGGAGCCCGCAATCCTCTCCAGGCAGAAAGGTGCAGGAAGTGCAAGTCCTCGGACCTGAGGCTCAAGAACCGCTCTGTCGGCCTGAAGAAGTAAAAACAAATATCGCCTGCGTTGATGGCCCGCCCAGGGCCGGTCGTCTAGCCTGGTTTGGACGCTAGGTTCGAACCCGTCAAGCTCTCACACGGCAGAGGTCGGCGGTCCAAATCCGCCCCGGCCCACTTTCAACGACCTGGGTCGAACCTTCAAGGCTGCCAGCGCGCGACGCGCGATGTACGATGGCGAAGGTAGCGCAGGCTACCTTCCGTACTTCAGGTAGGCCGTGCGAGTCAGCAGGTCTGCTTCGCCATTCATCTCCCTCGGTATCCATTCGAAAGAGATGGAGCCGAACTCCCTTGTCAGGTCTCTGGCCTCCTTCAGCTTCTGAATGTACGCGCCCCCCTTTACTTCCCAACCCTGGCTCATCTGCCCTACGAGCAGCTTTGAATCAGACTTCACAAGCACGTCTCCCTCTATCCCAAGCTGCTTGAGCTTCTTGAGGGCTTCGGCGAGGGCGGCATATTCTGCGTAGTTGCTGGTGACGTCCAGGCCCGCGAGGCCCTCCCCTTCCGCGAGCCTTCGGGTGCCCTCGTAGATGACGAAACCGTAGGTCCCTATCCCAGGATTTCTAGGCTGACTGAGGCCGTCTATGTATACAGTGACAGTCATGGATTAAGACCCTAGAACCAGGGGGCCTGGAGCCTGCCGATCTGTGCGGAGACTTTGTCCACGTAGTCGTTCAGGTGTTCGAGCATGGTCTTCGCTGTGATCACTCCAACGACCTCCCCTCCCTGTTTCACAAGCAACCTTCTCACCCCCTTCTCCGCCATGGTCTGGGAGACCATGGAGAGCCCAGCCTCTGCGTCTATGCTTACCAGGTCCTTGGACATGATTTCACCCAGGGTCATGGTCCTGGCGTCGCGCCCTTCGGCCACGACCTTCGAGAGTACGTCCCATTCTGTCACTATGCCCTCTGGTCGGTTAGGTGCCCCTACCACCGCGAACCCGTGCCTAGAACCTTTCATCGCCTTGGCTCCTTCCAGCACCGTGGTCTCCGGTGGGAGAGAAAGGAAGTCCATCTCGACGATGTCCTTCGCGTACAGAACCATTGCCCCTTAATGCCTCGGGAGCGTTAAATCCTTTCTGCCAATCGCAGGGCATGTGGGTGCGCAGACTTCCTTGGAAAAAATGAATCGGAGCGGCCGTCTTTGAGACAGGCCGCCTACGTACAGTGCGGGGTCACGGCGACCCTACATTCCTGTCTCTTCGCTTTCACTGGTGGAGGCCTTGCTTTCGCTGCCCATTGACATGCCTTCGGAGCCGCCGATTACGGCGCCCGTGGCAAATCTATTGGCTACCTGGGTCACCTTGATCTTTCCCTGCCAGCCTTGCTTGGCGCCGGCCACAAAGATGACGAAACCGTCAACCTTTGCAATGCCGTCTCCTCGCCTGCTGATCTCGGAAATGGTCACGTCGTACTCCTTTCCTACTTCAACCGGCTTTGGTTTGAAAGACCTGAACCCGCCGCTGCTGCTTCCGCCGCTGCTGCTACGTCCATAGCCTCCTCGTCCGAAACTCGTTCTTTCACATCCTAGCGCTCTTCGGTACCGCTAAGAATCGCCCTTTGCTTCGGGTTATTAAGCATAATGCCCCCCAAGAGAGACCTGAGTTCCCGATTCCTCACCGCGTCTCAACCAAACGACATCCAAGGCGACTTTCGACTCTGAAGTTGCGCGGCGGCGTCGCCCAGGTGGTCCTGGAGGGATCAGACGTCCATCCTTGGCGGATTGGAGACTTCATAAGGGCCTGCGCCACGGGTCTTCGGATGCCTAAAGAACTCAAGACGGGCGAGGAATTTGCCAAATTGCTTCCAACCGCCACTGAGGTCCGTGTCAAGAAGGACGGTGACTCTGCCAAGGTCAAGGCAAGGACCCCAACGGGACTGTACACACTGAAGACCACGACGGAACAGGTGGATTCACTTGTAAAAGGGGTCAAAGTCCCCGTTACGGAATACTGAGCTACAGCAGGTAGTAGGCAATAGCTAGTACCCCCAGGGCCATCGGGATAGGGAGCCCCGGGAGAAGCCTCTTCTTGGAGAGGAAGAGCAAGGTAATGACAACTCCCGAATCTATGGCTAGCATGGAGAGGATCGAGGCTTCTAGGGAAAGTCGAAACAGGGCCAGCGAAGGAAGCATGGTGTAGAAGACCACGTCCCCGAGGCCCAGGGTAAACTCTCCGGCCTTCAAGGACATGCCAACCAGGGCTACGTTCGGCGCAGCGCCGATCAACTGCTTCAGCGGGCCTTTGAACACCGCGTATGCGTCATAGGCCGAGAAGGCGACCGGCAGAATCAAAGCAGTGAGAGGAGAGAGGGTCTCGGCGAAGAAGCTTCCCACCTCGGCGCCTATGAATGCCAAGGTCAGGGTGGACAGCCACGGCCTGTTCTTCACAAAGATCGTGTAGCCTATCAGCACAACAATCAGGGTCGCCACACCAAAGGCGAGCAGGTCGACGTAGGCGGGGGCGTACTCCAGCGCGAAGGCTCCCGCAGTCACCAGCGTCAGAACGAATGAAGACAGAGACACCGACCCGAATACGATGACCCTGAAGGAGAGGACCATCTTCCGCCTCAGCAGGGCGACGAGGCCCAGAGTCAGGCCGAAGGCCAGAACCACCAGAAGTATCGCGTTGCCGGTCGAACCTGCTGGTGACGCTCCCAGAGGGTTGTAGCTGTATCCGGTCTGGTTCACTATCTCGAGATACACCGGGCGGTTCTGCTGCGTTACAAGGAGTGAGACGAGCTGGATCGCGACTATGACTCCAAGGGCTCCTGCCAGGTTGGCGACCGTGACTCGTTTCTCTGGCGGCTGCTCGCTCATACTGTGAAGTCTTGGCCCGGCATTGCGGCCGTCGCTTCGACGCCAAGGTCGGAGTGCAGCTGGTCTGCCAGAGCCAGGCAGGAAGCTTCCTCCCCGTGGACCGTCAGGAACTTCGGGCTGCCCCCGATCCCCTTCAGGTCACTCAGAAGGGCCGATTTCCCACTGTGGGAAGAGAAGTCGAACCTTCTTACTTCTGCCTTCACAGGCGTCGGCTTTCCTCTGTATATCGTCAGGCCCTTATCGATCAGCGTCCTTCCGGGAGTGCCGGGCACTTGGAAGCTGACTATCGCTATTCCGTTCTTTTCGTCCATGGACAGGTGCTCGTTGTAGAAGATCGAAGCGCCACCTACGAGCATTCCAGCCGGTGATACTATCACTCCCGGTTTCCTGGTGAGCCTCCTCCTTTGAGTCCAGCTTGTGACCTCTTCTATCGTCTCTAACATCCTTCTTAGAGCTGCCCCGTCCTTCAGATACTCCTGATACCTTAGGAGTATCCCGTTGACCTTCAGCGCCATCCCATCCATGGCTATCGGGTGCCTGAAACCTGACTTCACCAGGGTCATCGCGATCTCCTGGGCCCTCCCGACAGAGAACGCCGGCACCAGGAGGACACCTCCCCGCTCGACGACCTCCCTAGCAAAGTCCACGAACTCCCCTTCGGCCTTCGACCTGTGCGGGTGGTCTGCGGTCGCGTAGGTGCTCTCAGTGATGACCATGTCCGCCTCGCCCAGGTTCTTCCAAGAACCAGCCAGCAGGTTCGTCTCCTCTCCGTTGATGTCCCCCGTGTAGAGGATCCGCTTGTTGCCCGCCTCGACAGCCACCACAGCCGACCCGGGTATGTGCCCCGCGTCGTAGAAGCTGATGTTGAAATCGCCCACCTGGAAGGGCTCCATGTAGCCGTGGTTGACCGTGTTCGAGTTCATGGCCATGAGGTCAAGGAACTCAAACGGCAGGTACTGTCCTGATATCTTGATGAAGTCCTGTATCAGTATGTTGGATAGCTCTGACGTTACCGGGGTGGCATGGAGCTTCATCGTTCCCCCGAGGAAGTGCAACGGCGCAGCCCCCGAGTGGTCGAGGTGTGCGTGGCTCAGCACTATGGCCTTTATGTCCTTGGGGGGCACGTGCATCGGAAATCCGGGGACCTTCGTGGTCATGGCCCCATAGTCGAGCAGGATCTTGCTGTCTTTGTGCGTAACCAGGAACGCGGAGCGGCCGACCTGTCTGGCGGCTCCCAGCACCTTAACTTCCAATGTGCGAAACTCTTTGAGAAAAGCGCTTTTCGCTTCGTCTTTAAGCGTTTCCCCTCAGAGGACGACCCGAATCCAAAAACAACGGAGGTGCAAGCCTCCAGTGCATCGCCATCAATGGCGGGCTCCCAAAATTCGGAGGACGATGTCCTTGGATGCATAGAGCGGGAGGTCGCCCGCCATTCAGCAGAAGTGGAAAAGCTCCTTATATGAGCAAGGAAGTGCGAAAATCCAATTGAGCTTGCTTCGCAGGGTCATCGCCCTCACCCTCCTTTCGCTGCTGGTCCTATCCTCTCTTCCGTTCCAGGTCGCTCGCTCTGCCGACCAGGTTTCTTACAACCCCGGACCGGCCTCGGTGTATCACGCGCCTCTGTCGCAGATGGGCCTGATGGCCGTCGCCCACTCCTATCGCGACGTCCCGTCGTTCCTGGCCCAGAGCGGACCGCTGCTTGGTCCGTCTCAACCTCAGTCCGTCGACCCCGGAGCTACGAGGTTCATCAACGACTCGAGCTACATGCCTCAGAGTGAGACAACGGTCGCGGTCGACCCTTCGAACCCCCAGCGCATCGTAGGTGGGTTCAACGACGCCCGCTACTTCTTCTGCCCCTACTTGAGGGCCGCCGACTGCCCCAGCGGCTACACAAAATCGGTGAGCGGGTTCTCCACGTCAACCGACGGCGGGGCATCGGTCTCCAAGAGCGACGACATACCTGGGATTCCAGTCACTGAGACCAACCTATCATCTTCGACGAGCGGTCCCGGATTCCTCCTGTCCTGGGGGGACCCTTCCGTGGTGGCTGGTACTGCAGGCGCCTTCTACTACGGCTCTCTTGCCATCGACCCTGACACCGGCGCCAACGGCATCATGATCGCAAAGTCGAACGCGAACCTCTGGGACCCGAATTTCTCCTGCTCCACGCCCCTCGAATCGCCCTCGACGAACAGCTGCTGGACAACCAAGCTGGTCTACTCCAACCTGACCTACCAGTGCGTCGGCGACGGCCTCTGCGGCACGACCTCCTTCGAGGACAAGGACTGGCTGGCCGTGGACCTCGACACGGGCTCGGCCTTCTACGGAGACGTCTACATCGGATGGACCCACTTCTTCACCGAAGGGACGAGCGGAGCCTACCTCGCCATGTGCACCCCCTTTCTCAGCTGCGTCATGCTCTCAGGAGGCCCTGCTGCCCTTGCGTCCGGAGCCGACCCCTACGCCGACTTCTCCACCCCGGCGGTGGGAGGAGACGGCACTGTGTACCTTGCGTGGTGCACCTTCGGGACAGCCAGCACCTTCGGGCCCGTTGACTGCGAAGTCAGGTCCTCTTCCCCCGGGGGAACGGCCTTCGGAGCCGTCCACGAGATCATGAGCTTCATGGGGATAGGCACCGACCTGCCGGGAGACTCGGCGATCATCGGATTCGCCACCGAGCAGTTCAGAGCTTCGTCGACCTTGACCTTCGCGAGCGATTCATCGGGCGCCACCAACAGCCTCTACTTCGCGATACCCCTGTGCACTTCTGGAAACTACTACGACTTCCAAGACCTTGTCCTCTTCCCATCCGACAATCCCGGAAACTGCGGGACGTCCGCCGTCATTTTCGCGAAGTCCGCGAACAGAGGCGTTGATTGGACCACCCCGGTGTCCATCTCCACACCGGCGGTCGTGGTTCAACCGACCATCACAGTGGACCCGGCTACGGCTGCGGTGGTAGTGGCGTACTACTCGAGCCAATTCGATGCCTTCGACCACAGGCTCGATGTCATCGCTTCGATTTCCAACGACGGGGGTCTGACCTTCTCCGATACGCGCGTCACGCCGGTCTCGAACGAGCCGAACGCAGACCCCTCGCTCTTCGACTACGTCAGGGCATTCGGGGGCGCCTTCGTGGTCCCACAGTACGGCGATTACATGGGAGCTGCGGCCTTCGGCGGAAAGGTCTGGGTCCTCTTCACAGGCAACTACGCCGTCGAAGGGGGGACCCTACAGTCAGATCCGTTCTTGGCTGTCACCGGGGAGACGTCTGCCTCACTTTCGCTGGGTTCCAATTCCGAAGACGCAGCACCAGGAGCGGAAGTCACCTACGAAGTTGGCGGACTGACTCCCGGCGTTCCATTCACTTTGACTGTCGACTGGGACGGGGTCGGCGTGAACCTCGCCTCGGGGACAACTAACTCCTCTGGCGGCTCGGCGGGCAATTTCACAGTGCCGAACATACAGAGCCAAGTCTACGTCGTCGTGGCGAGAGACAGCGGCGGAATTACGGCTGCATCAAGGCTGGGCGTCGGACAGGTCTCACTTTCTGGCGTCCTCGCCAGTTTGAGCGCAATCCAGTCTGCAGTGGGAGACGTATCCCAGTCCCTCAACGGCCTACAGTCTTCAATCTCCGCGCAGCTTTCATCCGTCAACTCATCGCTCAGTTCAGCCACCTCATCCAGGGTCGCGTCGCTCGATTCCGCGCTCAACACCGCAGTCTCTGACATCGAATCAACCATCTCCAATTCAGTCTCAGGGCCCTCTGCGGCGATCACGGTCGTCGAAGGTCTCCTGCTGGTCGCCATAGCCCTACTCATTGTCCTCATCCTGATGTCGAGGTCCAGGGCGAAGAAGGAGGCACTTCCTCCTTCGAAACAACAGCCCCCGTCCCCTCCTGAGACCAGTCCGCAAACCACGCCCTCCGAGGGCACCGTCCCTGGCCCGGCCGGCGGGTCAGCTTAAAGACCCAGAGCAAGAAGGGTCGGTCGAACGACTTGAAGGTTCTTCCCGAAGGCACCAAGCTTGATGGCGGGGCGCTCATCGCTGGATTCCATGGCATAGGCGCCACAGGATACTGGACCGTCAAGTTTCTGGTCACTGAATTGAAGGCGAAGAGAAAGTGCTACATCGACTACGAAAACGCCCCGGCGGTGACCTCACAGTCAGAGGGCAGGATTTCCACACCCTACGAGATCTTCACAGCTGGCAAACTAGCCATGCTGAAAGCGGAGGTATCTCCGGCCCGCGAAAAGGAAAACGAGTTCTACCGGGAGCTCGCTGACTGGATAATGACCTCAGGAGTCGAGGAAGTGGCCTTGGTAGGCGGGCTCGACGAGGCCCTCAAGAACGACGAGCACCCGTACAAACTGGCGATGACGAGCATCCTTGCGGAGAAGGGAGGGTTCGGCGGGGAGCCGCTCTTCGACGAGGACAGGATGATAGTTGGACCGGTGGCGTCCCTCCTGAACACATTCGAGATGTATTCGTTTCCGGCCGTCGCCGTCCTGGCATACTCAAGCACGGAAAGGGTCGACCCCAGGGCTGCGGCCTCCGCGGTCGAGTTCCTGTCGAAGCGCTACGGTTTCCAGGCGAACACCGCTCCACTAATCAAGGGCGCCGAAGTCATCGAAGGCGAGCTCAAGCTAATCGAGGAGAAGGAGAAGCGTCCCGCGGACTCCGTCTACTCCTAGCCCCTTTCCCCGGCTCCGTCGACACCGATGCAGAAGCGTACCCAAGCTTCCGCAGGACGCTTCGTGCTTGCCCCAGACCTGACCTCCCTGATCCGGCACCAGCTGAGACGGTCTGGGTGAACGGATAGACAAAGTCGAGCTCGGCCGGATAGACCCCCAGAGCGGGATGAATCCTGTACATGTCTCGTCCTGCCTCCGTCCCATCGGAACGATGAAGGCGGTGGGGAGGTCCCTTCGGCCCAGGTACCACGATTCTGGCCTTCGACTCAGAAACCCTAAGGGCTCTCTTTAGCCTCCTGCGAGCGCCAATTATCTCGGGTCTCTTCAGGTCCTCATCACTGCGAAGGAAGAGGCCCTTGTCCTTGAAAGTGGGAGTCCCGAATTCCATGTCGTGTCCGTAGGTAGCAAATTCGTAGAATGCCTCCCTCAGCTTCGGGTGCGCCATCGACCTCTCCTCGACCAGGTCCCACAACCTGCCTTCAACGATGGCCTCCTTCGCCGCTTCAACCTCCTCCCTTAGGATGTACAGGTTGTGAACAGCCACCAGTTTCGTCCTCTCCCTTGCGTCTATCTCCATGAGTTCCTTCATGCTTGTCTTCGCGCAGGCGATGCAGCTGCAGGGGAGAAATTTCATCGACTCCAGACGGAGGACCCCTCCTCGCGTCATGTACCTGTTGTTCCTCGCGAAAAGTATGTAGCTGGCGGAGTCGAAAGTGTCGCAGCCAAGGGCGACTGCAAGCGGGGTAGTCAAAGGATGCCCCGCGCCGAAAAGGTGCAAAGGTACGGAATAGGGAATGGATTTTTTCGCCGCAACAATCATCCTTACCAAATCAGTGAACATGTAATTCTCCATCACCTGGACCGGGCTGCCGAGCGCCAGGATCTCAAACCCGGCGCCTACGAGGCCCTTCGCTGACCTCCTTACCAGGTCAAGGTGGAGGCCCCCCTGCACGGGCCCCATCCACGTAGTCCTGTTGTCCCCGAACTCCTTCATCGTCGCCTTCGCGTTGCGGAGGCTGTACTCCATGGTCTCCAGGGCCCGCTTCCTCGCCTGGGGGTAGCCAGTGGGGCTGTCCAGGGTCACGGCCATCTCCGACCCGATCGCCAGTTGGAGCTCGGCCACGTCGCCATAGCTCATTCCGAGGTCCCCGTACTCAAGCGCCTGGTAACCACCTGAATCTGTCATGAAGACGCCGTCGAATCCGAATAGCTCGTGGATGCCCTTCTTCACCGCCTCCTCCCGCCTCCTCGAGTGGATGATGTACGAATTGGTCATCAGGCCCCTGAATCCCATGGACCTCAGCTCGCCAGTCGAGACCAACTGGTTGACCGGGTGTATCACCGGCAGTAGGCATGGAGTCTCCAGCACCTTGCCGTTGGCTCTGATGGTCCCGACCCTCCCCCAGAGGTCCGTCTCCTTCACTTCAAACGCAAAGTCCATCGCCACCCCGCTCCCATCGTGTTCAATCTTAAATCCAGTCTTGTCCGGGTTCCGCCATGACAACCCCTGAAGTTGGGTCGTCGACCGGCCTGCGCCGGAGCCACAGGGTCGTTGGCCTGGCCGCCGCGGCCTCGCTGCTTGCGATGGTTCTCATGGTGAGCCTTCTCGCGGAAAACGCTACTTTCCCGAACGCACTCTTGGTCCAGGCCGCCCAGTTCCTTGCGGTAATCGCCGCAGTCGCGGGCGCCGCTGCGTTCCTTACTGGGGTGAAGGTCCTCCTCGCCGAGGCGCCTCACCTTAGGCGCCCGTTCCTCGTGCTGGTCGCGTTGTCATCTTGTGTTTTCCTCATCCACATGTACATCGTGGATTCCCCAGCCACCTTCACAGCATCATCGACATCCGGGGCCGTGGGGTCAAGCTTCAGCGACGACCACGTGGGGGTCACAACGACCCTCCAAGGCGCAGACCTGGTCGTCCACATAGTCAACGAAGGCTCCAATGCCATCGGTGAGGTCACCGTCCGCCTGAACGGCCTCGAACTCTCCGGGTCCGCCCTAGATCCCCCCCCGGAGCCCGACTCCCCTCTTCAGCCCACTTCCGCATCAGGGCTAGGATTCCCAACTGAGACAGAGGGGAGATGGACCGTCCAGGCTACGAACGCCTCCACCGTCGCCGTCGACTACACCTACTTGACTTGCTATCACGTGCCGGACTCGGCCGACAGAAGAGGCGTGTATGGATGCATCATGGACGAGACCTACTACGTTCCGTCCGCCCTGGGGATCATCTCGGGCACGAAGTGCGCGCCCTACGCCGACAGCTGCAATCTCGAGCATCCTCCGCTGGCGAAGGCCCTGATCGCAGGCGGGATAGCCGTCTTCGGCCTCAACGGACTGGGATGGAGGATCTCCAACATAGTGCTTGGAACCCTGAGCGTCCCGCTCCTATTCGTGCTAGTGTACCAGTTCACTCGGAACCGGGCTCTGTCATACACGTCGAGCTTCCTCTTCGCAGCCGATACGATGTTCTTCGTCCACTCCTCCGCTGCGCTGATCGATGTCCCCTCCGTCTTCTTCTCGCTCGTCGCGTTCATCGTCTACTTCCGTCCCTTCAGGGTCTGGAGGGTAGACAGCTACGTAGTCTCGGGCGCCTTCTTCGGCCTCGCCGTCCTTTCGAAGGAGACGGGGGTCTTCGCACTGGCTGCAGTGGTCACCTATGAGTTCATCCAGGGAGGGGGCGGCATCCGCCAGGGCCTGTTCAGGGTCTCGGGCGTCGTCTCCTCGGCGGTCCTGGCCTTTGTCCTCGTGGTTCAGCTCTACGACTCCTCTCTGACCTCGGCCGCCCTCCCCTGGTTCTACCAGCACGTGGGCTTCATGCTGTCCTACGGCTCCTCTCTCATCGCCCATCAGCTGAATTGCCAGCCCGTCACGGGCTACTGGTGCAAGTTCCCCAACAGCCCAGGAGGCCCGCCCATCCTCCCAATCGACTGGCTTCTCTACTACGCGCCTGTGCAGTACCTGGTGACCACAGTCACCGTTGGGGCAGGCGGAGCCGTGGGGTCGACACTCAGGCTCGTGTCAGTAGGGTATTACGGCATAGCCAACCAGCTCATAGTCTGGGAGGTCTTCATCTGGGTGCCCCTGGTCGTCTATGCCGGCTGGAAGAGCCGTAGGGCCGGGTCCCCTCTCATCCAAGACGACAGGCTCGGCGTCTTTCTTGTGGTCTGGTTCCTGTGGTCCTACCTCCCGTACATTGCCCTCATGGCCTACGGAAGGGTGACCTATCCGTTCTACATCATCCCTGCTCTCCCGGCCCTGGCAGCGGGGGCCGCCTACTTCGTGACGCGAGAGTGGTTCCCGCGGAAGATGACCATCATTTATGTGGTGGCTGCCTTCGGCATCTTCTTCCTGTACTTCCCGGTCAAGGACTTCCTGCCAGACTATGTCAGGGCCATCCTGGGTCACTGAGGTGTCGAATCCCGCAGCCTGGGAATAGACTAATCAACACCTCCCTGCGAAGTCCAAGGTGGTGGGACAGTGAGCAGAGTCGCAGACGTGAAGACCAGGACCTCTTCTGTCGAGCTCCTTGCGACCCTCAAGAAGAGTTACAGCTACCTCGAGCTCTCCGCCGTGCTCGGGCTCTCCGCACCGATCCTTAGCCGCTATGTCAGGGGGCACGTGCTGCCGAGCGCGGCGAGGTCTGAGAAGTTCATCGCCACCTTCAGAGAGAGGTTGCTGAGGAAGATGGTCACCGACGAAGTCAGGGTAACCGGGGACGGCTCCTATGACATCAGCGCCGTGGTATCGAACGTGGGCCTTCTCAGGCAGATAGCGAAGGTCGTCTACAGTGAATTCAGCCTGGTAAGGGTGGACAGGGTCCTCACGATGGAGGTGGACGGCGTCCCTCTCGCAGCTGAGGTCGCCGGGGAATTCAACGTCAGCATCGCGATAGCCAGGGCTGAAAGGGACCTGGGGGTCGAGGAGTTCCTAGAGCAGAAAGCGGTCTATTCGCCCTCCTCAGTGAAGTACCTGTACCTCCCCAGGGCGGCGATGAGAAAGGGCGAGCACGTGTTGATCGTGGACGACATGGTCAGGTCGGGAACGACCATCGAAGCCCTGGCGAGGCTCGCAGAGAAGGCGAAGGCCAAGATCGTCGGGGTCTTCGCGATTGCGTCGGTGGACCAGGCAATGCCGAAGTTGAAGGGGCGGCTCGGATTGACCTGCCCCATCGAGTCGCTGGTGAGCCTGGAACAAAAGTCGAGGAGATACAACTACTAGGACCTGGGAAGATGAAGCAAATCGTCATCGACGAGGCATTTGTGGCTGCGGTAGTCCCCGCGAGGAAGGCTTCTTCGCACAAGAGAATGAACGGCACAGTCTGTGTCGTGGGCGGGAGCAGGCTCTACCACGGCGCGCCCTACCTCTCTGCCATGGGGGCGATGAGGTCCGGAGTCGACCTCGTATATGTCGCTGTCCCCGCGCCAATTGCTTCGCCCCTTAGGTCGCTTTCTCCCGACCTCATCGTAGTCCCTCTCCCCGACGGCAAACTGACCAGGGGCAGCGTGTCGAAGCTCCTGTCGTGGGTCAGGGACGTGGACTGCTTTGCACTCGGTCCGGGCCTGGGACCACAGAAGCCCGAGTGGGTCGCCGTCGCCGCAAGCCAGCTTAGGACCGCGGGCAAGAGCCTGGTCGTGGACGCGGACGCGCTCCGGCCCGAGACCCTCGGGGCCATCGAGAACTCAGGCACGGTCGTGACCCCTCACGCGAAGGAGTTCGAGCGTCTCTTCGGAGAGGCTCTACCAAAGGGATCAGCCGAGCGGATGGAATCTGCCAGGTCGAACGCGGCAAAACACAAGGTCACGGTGCTGCTCAAGGGACCCACGGACATAATCACGGATGGGGAGAGGGTCGCTCTGAATGAGACTCACTCACCGGCGATGACAGTCGGGGGGACGGGCGACGTCTTGACCGGGGTCACGGCCGGCCTCCTGGCAAAGTCAGTGCCCCCCTTCGAGGCGGCCTGTGCGGCGGCCTTCATCAACGGCTCTGCGGGCGCTGAGGCAGCGAGGCACCTCGGGCTGCACATCACGGCCTCCGACGTTGTAAACCAGATTGCAACCGTCATGAAAAGGTTCGACAGACTGGAATAGGCGAGCGGCACAGATTGTGATCTTTTGGCCCCGCGTAAGATCGCACTAGACCTTCTTCGATAGGGCGGCCAGGAACTCCTCGGCTCCATCAACGGGAACCCTGCAGCCCGCAGCCTTCCTGTGCCCTCCCCCGCTTCCCCCGAGCTTCCCGGCTATCATCCCCGCGGTCTGGCCCAGATGTACCCTGCACTCCGAGGTGGACCGAAGGCTCACCTCGTACCAGCCTTCCTTTTTCTCCTTCATCGCGACCCCCACCGGTACCCCGAAGGCCCCGATCAGCAGTTTGGCAACGTTTCCCGTGGAGTATTGCGTCGTGACCATGTAGGCCAGTCGGCCCAGCTTCAGGCCCTTCCTGCGGACGACGGCGCCCAGCTTTGCGACCTCGTCCAGCTGTTGGACAGCCGCCTGAGGCACTCCCTCTATCTCGTGCGGCAGCTTCATTGAAGAGAGCTTCCTGACGACCTGTTCGGCGAACCCCTTCTCGCGTGCCTTCCTCCCCAAAGCATAGGAGAGCATCGAGGCCTCGAGGAGGACGAACTGGCGGTCCTCCTGTTCCATTAACTTCGAGGCCAACGGCGAACCGTCCTGGTAGTCGGTTACTGCGCCAAGGAGGGCGAGCAGGCGTGCCCGTGGCGGCAGGTGAGACCCGAACTCCCTGAACACCAGGATGCTGGAGCACTCCTCCACGTCGTGGACAAGCTTGACCCCGCTGCGCCGCAATTTCCTCTTGGTGGGCCCGTCCATGAAGTGGTGGTCGACGTAGGTCACTTTTGCACGGCCGGAGAGCTCGGCCATCTTCCCCAGGAAGTCGCCGAGGTTTGCATTGTCGGCTCCGAGGTCGCACAGAACGAAGTGGTCGACGTCCATTGGGACCAGAGACAGATTGTGCAAGAGGTCGTCGTAGTCGGAGAGGAGCACTTCTGCCCCGGTGGCAACGGAGACGAGCGCGGCCGCTCCCAGGCCGTCTACGTCCTTGACATGAGAGATGCAGAAGTACTTCAATATCTCGCTCCGCCCCCTTTGCCAAATTTAAGGTGAACTGGGAAAGGTGCCAGCAGGAGGGAGCCGGTCCGCCCGCCTTTGGAGGACGAAGGCCAAGGGCTCTCTCGCCGCGGCCCAGAGAGAAGGGATGATTATTACGTAGACGAGCAGCGAGAACGCCAGCACGAACTGGGTCGCTCCGGCAGAAAACGCGAGCCTTCCCCCGCCGGTGACCGCCCACACGTAGTAGGCAGTGACGAGATGCGTCCCCGAGAGCATCGGGACGGAGACGACCATGCCCTCCGTGAGCGCGGAAGCGACCTGGAGCGCCGTGATTACGAGCCCGAACTCGTACACAAAGAGTGGGATGGTCAGCGGCGACGACGGCAGGCTCTTCACCAGCAGCGTACCGACGTAGTAGGGAAAGACTACCCAAAACAGCGCGTTGGAGACGAGCGCCCAACCCGCCCTGATGACCCGCCTCCGTCGTCTGACCGTGGTCCTCAACACTACTGGCGCACCGCCTGGTCGACCAGAGCGCCCAGGTCGAATCCTACGGAGAGCGAAGAGAACGGGACCAGGTCCACAAATAGCGTCCCGTTGATCTCGTGGACAGGCTCCGCCATGTATTCCGCTATGTTCAAAATAGTCAAATGAAACGTCAGCCTCGAGACCTGGCCGGGCGGGACAGTGACCCTGGCGGGGTCACATTGGACCAGGTTCGGGTTTCCAGTGCAAGACATTGTGACAACTATCGCGTACAATCCGGAGTTAGGCACTGTCGCGTTCAAAGTGACTAGCACCGACTGGCCCTCCTGCACCGCCCCGAGGGTAGCCCTCCCGGCCCCCGAGCCGCCAATCTGGTCGGTGAGCGCCCGGTAGTCAGCATAGGCTGAGTAGACCACGGAGGAGATGAGAAGTAGGGAGATGAGGCTCACAACGATGGAGACGACCCTCAGGAGCCTGATGCTTCTCGGCGCTGGACGCTTCACTGCAAATACCGCCTTCCGGACACTGTCTTGTCCAAACCGCTCCTACCTTATTTATCGGTGCCCTGGTTTTGCGGCCCTGACGACGACCTTGTCCCTGTCCCTGTCCCACCAGGCCCTGCCCATCGCCTCCGTGTTGAACGACGCGCCCAGCCGCCCCTTCAGGTCCACCGTGATGATGCCCCCGGACCCTTCTCCGCTGGCCCTAGTCATCAGCCTGATTGCCCTGCTGGCAGAGTCCTGGGCTGGATATCTCCGAAGAAAGTCGCAGGCCCTGAGCGAAAGCGCGTTCCTGATTATCTCCTCGCCAGTGCCCGTGGCGCACGCCGCGCCCGCCCTGGCATCCGCGTAGACCCCAGCCCCGATTATCGCTGAGTCTCCTATCCTGCCAGGAAACTTCAGCCAAGTTCCCCCGGTGCTGACTGCCGCGGCCGGCACACCCGAGGAGTCAACTGCGACAGCGCCCACGGTGTTGCCGCGCTCAGAACCTATGCGCCTCGACGGGCGACCCACGACGCTCTCAACCGAGTGAGTCAACTGCTTGAACCTCCGGAGGCTCTCAGGGGAAGGTCGCAGGTCTTCCAGGACCATCTCGGCTTCGAGGGCCTGGGCGCGACACCCGTCTCCGACGATCAGGACATGGGGCGTCCTCTGCATCACCCATCTCGCGAGCGAAATCGGATTGTAGGTGCAGGTAACCAGGCCCACGCCAGCGCCTATCAACCCGACCCCTGACATTATCGCTGCGTCAAGCTCGACCGTCCCACTAGAGGTGAGGCACGCGCCTCTGCCTGCGTTGAAGTGGCCTGAGCTCTCCATGAATCTCACCGCTGCTTCCACCCCGTCCAAAGACGACCCTTTCTTCATTGCAGCGCGCCCAGCACTGACGGCTCCCTCGAGTTCTGTGAACCTAGGATCCCCCTCGCCGTACCTGCCGCCGCCTGCTCCTCCGTGCACGATTATCGACGGTTTCACTTCGTCACCGCGTTCACCCGGCCGCCGGGTCATCTATTTAGCAGGTTCCCGCCGGACCATCGCCCGTGATAACCGTCCCCAAGGGAGCCCTCCGCCTTGCGGCACTCAGGCTGCTCTCCGAGTCATCGCTTTCGGGCGCTGGGCTTGCCAATCAGGTCTCTAGGATTAGCGGGGGAGAATGGAACCCTGGGCCCGGGTCAATCTATCTCATTCTCGGCGAGCTTCTGAAGAAAGGACTGATCACCGAACTCCCGCGCAGGGAAGGCAACGTCAGGCGGTACATCATCTCCGCGAAGGGCAAGGCTGAGCTGGCGGATCTGTCGAAGCGAACAGCCGGAGACGTCCTGAGGCAGCTCAAGCTCCTCGCAGTGTATTCGTCCCTCTCGGGACACAGTGAGCTTGCAACCAAAGTGCGGGCGGCAGTTGAAAGCCTTCAGTCCTGAGAAGGAACCAAGAAAAGCTTAGAACCTCAGGATGGGGATGGCTCCAAAGTTGCCCGACAAGCCGGCCTCGGTAGAGAAGATAGGAATAGAACACGTGCCGGACGAAAGCCGCCACGGCTCTCCGAACAGAACCTTCACCCTCTGGTTCGCAGCGAACCTTACGATAGCCGACTACGTCATAGGCGTCCTCACCACGGTTTACTTCGGGCTTACGCTGGGCCAGGCCGTCCCGATTCTGCTGGCTGGCAACCTCCTAGGCGGGCTCCTGTTGGGCCTTGCGGCTGGCATGGGGCCGAGCCTGGGGTTCCCTCAGATGCTCTCCTCCCGCGCGTCCTTCGGCCGGCGCGGTAACTACATTCCCGGGGCCCTGAAC
Source organism: Nitrososphaerota archaeon (assembly GCA_016200025.1). Taxonomy (GTDB): domain Archaea; phylum Thermoproteota; class Nitrososphaeria; order Nitrososphaerales; family Gagatemarchaeaceae; genus UBA183. The sequence continues at coordinate 1,832 of JACQFO010000071.1, read as the reverse complement.
TGGGTGAGCACAGTGGGATGGTTCACGGTGAACACCATACTGGCCGTCGTCGCCCTGCAGGTCGTAGTCCCCGGCGTGAACTTCATCTTCGCTGCTGCCGCCTATGTCGTCATCCAGGCTCTGATCGCGGTCTACGGGCACGACTTCATCCACCTGTTCGAGAAGGTGATGTCGGTTGCCCTTGGCCTGCTCTTCTTGCTTATCTTCCTACTCGCCGTCCCCAGGCTCACCGAAGCGTTCGTCTACGTGCCTCAGGGCGCGACTGGAGCGCTCTCGCTGGGCTCCATCGGCCTAGTCCTAGTCGTGTCTTTCTCATACCTCATGTCATGGTCACCCTATGCTTCGGATTACTCGAGGTATCTGCCCGGTTCCTCTTCTCGCCGGCGAGTCCTGCTCCTCGCCATGGCCGGCGGCGCGGCTGCTTCGTTCGCGGTCGAATTCATAGGCGCACTGGTAGGAACCCTCACCGCTCCTCAGACCCTGGCTCAGGGCTACTTCGGCGGGCTCAACGAATTCGCCGGGGCCTATGGGGCCCTCGCCATGGCGACGTTGATACTCGGCGCCTTCGCAGCAGACGCTCTGAACCTCTACACCAACTCGCTCTCGGCGCTCGTGCTGGACGTAAGGGCACCCCGTTGGATGACGGTCGCTGCAGGCGGCGCGGTTGGATTCATCGTGGCCGTCCTGGTGAACTCGAGCTTCGAAGTCTTCTTCGAGAACTTCCTCCTTGCCCTCACCTACTGGATCATGCCATGGCTTGCCATAGTCCTGGTCGACTACTATTTGTCCGGCCGAACGACCGTGGAGAGCATAACTGGGGCGAAGTCCTTCGACCTGGCCGCGCTGGGGATCTACGGCGTGTCGATACTCGTTTCCATCCCGTTCATGCTTCCTTTGATAGCGGTCCCGAACCCGCCATTTGGGTACCTCGCCCAGACCTTCGGGGGCGCAGACCTCAGCTACTTCATTTCATTCGGGCTTGCGGCCGTGCTGACGTACTTCGTGCGAATGAAGAGCCGGCCGAATGCCGGTGCCTGAAATCGTCAATCCATACCACAGGCTTTTATTCTGACTGCGACCTAGCCGGGCTCGTGTCCCTGGAGACCAAGTTCAAGGTAAAGATCTACCCTTCCATCAAGCCGAAGAAGGTCCCCAAGGTGGTAGGCGAGCAGCTGAAGGGAGGGGCGAGCCCGAAGGCGATCTCCAGGATGAAGAAGGAGAGCGTCGACTGCCCGGTCGTAAAGAATGAGGTCGCGTTCCTTGTCTGTTTCGCCTGCCCGTCCTTCCTGCGCAGGGTCACAGGGGTCGTCGATTGCGCCGGAGGCGACGGGCCTCCGCGCGAGTGGCTTCTGGGCTAGCCTTTGAGGAAGCCTATTGCTAGGCCGATGATGAACGTTATCGAAGAGTAGGGCAGGTAACCCGCGACCTGGTTAACCTTGGAGACAAGGGCGTCCCCGGACGTGAAGATTGAGAGGAGCGGGGTCAGCACCTGCTCGGGAGTCAGGATCCCCAGAAGTATCAGGACGATGACCAGTATGGCCAGGGCGATGCCTACCTTCAATACGCTCTTGATGACGAGGCCCACGATGAACCCAATGATGAGGGGCAAGATTGCGGCAACGATGAAGGTCAAGGACAGGTCGGGCGGCAGGAAACTGACCACCCAGTCAGGCCGTGCCGTAGATTAATGAACCTATGCCGTCACTCTCCGCATCCCCAGGGTGCCGGCGCCCCGTTTCACTCGGGAGAAGCTTAAAATAGAATTCTGGAAACGACAATAGAAATCTTTTCGTGAGATTTGATCTTGAAATGTGAATTTTGTGGCAGAGATG
>JACQFO010000064.1 GCA_016200025.1 Nitrososphaerota archaeon | reverse complement strand
GCGTCTTCGAGATACCAGACGGTCCTTGCATCAACTTCACAGACGCAAGCGGGAACGAATACGCGCTGCTGCAGATGAAGAGGCCGAGGATACTGGAGGCCGGGTTCAAAGGCTCGTCGAAGTCCTGATACGTTCTTTAACGGCCCTATCATCTGTTGGATGGGAACCCAGTTGGATCCGGAGGCCTGTCTGTCTAACTGTGAGCTCTTCGGCAAGTCAGCAGAATACTTCGAATCTCATGTAGTGCCCCTATGGCAGGACGCCTACGAATCGCTGGTCGCCAGGTCCGGAGCGAGGCCAGCTTCGAAGGTCCTCGACGTCGGGACTGGGACGGGAGAGGTGGCGCTGCGTATGAGCAAGGTCGTCGGCAAGGAGGGCCTCGTGGTGGGCGTCGACACCATAGATGAGATGCTCGAGATTGCCCGCCGCAAGGCGAAGGCCCTCGGGGCAGACAACCTCCGGCTCGACAACATGAGCGCGGAGAAGCTGGACCTGCCCGATTCTTCCTTCGATTTCGTCGTGGGCAGCTACTCACTCTGTTGCGTCATGGACTACAAGGCAGCACTGAACGAATGCCTTAGGGTGCTGAGGCCCGGGGGCCGCCTGACGTACAACCACAGCGGCCTCGGCGACCCTCTGGAATACCAAATTGTCTCCAAGATATTTGAAAAGTACCAGACCAAGGTCCCCTCCGACCGCCTCAGGCAGACAAGGGAGGCGGATGTCCTCCAGAACAACGCAGTCGAGAAGTATCGGGACCCGTCCGTGACCCTGAACCTCATGAGGAGCGTCGGGTTCCAGGCCGCAGAGGCCACCCTCACCCTGCGCACGATCAGATATAGCAGCCCGGAGGCCTACCTAGACAGGTTGCTGGCCTTCGACCTGAGGAACGAGGCCGCCGAAATTCCCAACGAGGAGCTCGCGAAGTTCAGGTCTGAGTCTCTGGAGGCCCTCGCCCCCCTTTCAAAGGGCCCCGAACTGGCGATGAGAGATGTGATGGTCTTCTTCACCGGCTTGAAGGCATGAGAGCCCTGCAACGCACATAAAAGCAACCTCCCCAGGGGGTACATAGTTTTGCTTTTCGAAAGGCGGAGCGCGGTCTCCACCGTCCTCGCAGTAGTTGTCGTCGTTGTAATTGTTGTCGCTGGCGCGGCGATCTACTTTTCGGGTTCTTTCCTTGGCGGCACCACTGGTTAAAATTCGTCAACTCATTCCAGCTCCTCAGGGTCTACTCACAGCAGTTCGACTACTTCCTCCCATAGCAGCATGACCACCAGCTCATTGCACACGTCGACGTCCACTTCGACGAGTACAACTTCGTCGGAGACGACGAGCGAGTCCACATCCACCGCTTCGAGCACTTCCACAGTGACTTCCTATGCATGCGCTACGCGTACGGTGACGACCACCTCGCCTGCGACCACCTCCACGGCGGTGTACACCTACACGGCCGAGACGTATACGCAGACGGCTGCAACTCACACAATTACAGCCACGACCTACACATTCGAGGCAGAAACATTCGAATGCACGACCTACGAAGGACAAACCTACACCATCCAGGGACAGACCTACACCCAGACGAACGAGCAAACCTACACCGAGACAGCCTACACCTATACCTACTACACCTCGACGATTCCTGCGACCACAGTCACCTACACGACCACAGTCACCACGACTTCCTGAGCTCCCACGTTCGGCACTCGGCTCGCCCCCTACGGGTCTCCCTTCCAGTGAGTGCCTAATCGGTCACTTCTTGTCCTGCTTCGCGAACTTCCTTCTGTTCAGCACGCTGACCACTACGTAGAGCACCACCAGCAACGCTATCACGGTCGTCGATGAGAAGGCCCGGAAGTACGCCAGCAGGATGACAGCAGCAGCTATGAACGGGAGCAGAAGGTAGAGCCTCCGCTTAGGGGTCAACTACCCTTCTCTGAGGTCAAGTCTAGATAAGTCGTCGGGGGTCTCATTTCGACAGGCGGTACGTCCTGCTGTCCGGCCTCACGGCCCTCCCTACCCAGTAGGAGATCAGGGGAGCGTACCAGACGTAGAGCCTCGTGGGGACGCCGAAGAGGGTCCACTGCCAGAAGACTGGGGCGACCGAGGCCACGAGGATGAGAGACAGTATCACCAGCCTGTTCCTCCCGCTGCGGAAGAGCGAAGCCAGCTCCGGGGCCACGAGCCTCTTCTCCTCCATGCTGATTACGTGGGCGAACCCGGCGAGGATCATCATTATGCCCGCGAGGTCCAGCGCGAAGAGGCTCGAAGAAAAGTCCCTGATCTCCGAGGACTCGGCAGCGCTCAGCGAAGGGTTCGCGAGCTCCACGCTGTTGAGGAGGTAGGGCACGAGCGCGACGAGCATGAGTAGCGAGACGTTGAGGAAGGTCACCCACTTCGTATCATGGGGCAGGACCGACATGTAGGTCGTGTAGACGAGCCAGGCAGTGATCAGAATCAGGAAAGTGAACCCGAAGGCAGCGATGTGGCTAAGGATCTCGTTCACGCTGGCTGGAGAGTCGGCGATGAGAGCCAGGGCTCCTATGGACAGCGAGAGCCCGAAGATCAGGTCCGCCAAAGTCTCGATCCTGGGCCTGGGCCGCCGCTCTTCCTGTGGCTGCATCGGCGCGAGCGGGAGGCGTCGATATTTGGTCTTTTGCGGCGTCAATTCGGAGTTCTATCAAGAACTCGGTTCCCAACTCCCTAAACTCGAGGACTCAACCATTGTTAGGAGGGATGCAGACATTCCACAACTTCGTTAGTCCGCACATGGGGGCCG
>JACQFO010000063.1 GCA_016200025.1 Nitrososphaerota archaeon | reverse complement strand
TTTCGACGACTCCGTCTACCTCAAACCTCAGCTTGACTAGATACTTTACTATACCTGAATCTGGCAACTCCGATCACTTCTTTCACTTCTCTTTCAACTCGTTCTTAACGGGTTAAGCGTTAATCGAATATCGACAAAATTCTCGGGGATATAAACTTCTTGTTTTTGGTCGGTTAGGACGCGGATTCTGCAAATCTTGAGAGGTTTTCGATGTGCAGGAAGACGCCCCGCGTGGCCGCCTGGAGCCTCCGGCGCTCGACCAAAGACGTCCTGATGCCCTCGTGGGTGAGCCTCCTGACGTATTTCGAGGCAAGGACCCCGCCTTCTCGGTCCAGGTCGGTGAGGATGACGACCTTCTTCGCTTCGCCGAGGGCCCCGGAGCCTACACGCCCCAGGGAGGAGACGGTGAACAGCCTGCCTCTGTACCCGAGCTTCCTCAGGGCCGCCTCGTCCCGCATCCCCTCGACGAGCAGCGCCCAGCCGTCCTCCGACAGGTGGTTGAGGTCGCGGACGTAGTCGGAGAGGAAGGCCCCGAAGGCCTGGAAGATTCGTTTCCTCTTGTCGATCAAGTTCTATCTACTTCTGGGATTGTTGCCCGTCTCTGACGAGCCAGGATCATGTCCCAGCTCAAAGCGGGGAGCATCACCCGGCCTCTTCAACGGGCAAACGGCGTCCGTCTGTCGCGCGACTGGGTAAACCATCTGCTCATCAAAGCGTCTCCGCCTTCGCAGGTGGCCGTTTGGCGCGCTTTAGAACGAAAGCCGTCTGTCTCGGTGAGTGCCTAGAGCTATTTTAGGCGTTTGTAGAGCGCGGACAGGTCGAGCTCGAGGCCGGAGACGGGGACGTTGAGTCCGAAAGCTTCGAGGGCCTCGGGTCTGACCTCGCCGACAGACCCCAAAGGCGCGCCTTCCAGGCCCACGGACGCGGACCTCCCAGCAGCGAAGGCCCAGTGCTCTGCCTCTCTTGCTGAGACCTCGGCTCCGGTCAGGGTCCTGCAGACTGACTCCAGGTACATCTTCGCTTCGGAGAAGTTGGAGTTGGAGTGGGCGACCAGGCAGCCGAGGTGCCACGCCTCGGAGACTCCCCCGCCAGACCTGGCATAGACACGGCCGACCTCGAAGACCCGCTGGGGGTAGTCTGACTTCACGTTGCCTGACAGGGCAGCCATCATGGTGGGGAGGAGGGCGTCGCGGAGGAGGGAGTGCTCGATGGACCTTGGGTCGCGGACCGCGATCTTACTGGTCGAGGCCCTCCCGAACTTTTCGTAAAGGGAACCTGCGTCGGCCAGCTCGAAGGTCATCAGCTCGATCATCCCCGAGCCTGCCATGACCGTGGAGGCGGAATCGAGGAACTGCTGGAACGGGTGGAAGCGGCCCGGCTGTTTGCTCGGGGGGTAGATGGGCCCAATCCTGTCGGTTCCGTAGCCGAGCGCCACTTCCTCGGCGACGTCGACCGGATGGAGCAGGTCGACCCGGTACCTTGCGCCCAGGACCCGCGACCCTTTGACTTCGAGCCGGCTCCGGCCTAGGGCCTGGGCCATCTGCTTCTTGGTGAGGTCGAGCCCTAGTGAGGAGCGGACGAGGTCCATGTCGAGGGGAAGGTCGCGAGGAGAGAGGTCGGGGGTGATCCTGCCTGACTTCCCCCTTCCTATGGAGACTGTTCCTATGGCGGCCCCGGCCTCGGCCATGGTGGTGGTCAAGACGGCGAGGGCGTCGTCGCCTGCCTGCTTGTCCGTGCCCGTCACGTCGATGAAGATGTTCCGAGTCCGGGCGGTGACCTTGGTCGCGGCCCCGTTGATGACCGGCGGGAACGAGAGGACCATGCCCTTTGAATCGGTGATGACCGGGAACGGGCCCCGGAGAGGGAGAGAATTCCCATAGGACTTCCCCTCCGGGGTCTTCGAGAGTACCTGCCCGACTGTCGAGGCGGACCGGGCGCCGAGCGGGACGAACCTGAACTCGGAGGTGACCGCCCTGTATGCCAGTGGAGGCGAGATGGCGTCAAGGTCGTGGAGGCCGATCGCGACCGTCCTCCTCTTCCTACCGAGGCCGTTGTGAAGGTCCTCCTGAAGCGAGATCACCTGGCGGACGTCTTCGTCGTCGAGCCTGAGTCCAGTCGCGGTCGCGCAGGCAATGTAGGGCCTCACCTGGGAGAGATTCGCGTCGACGGAGACTGCGATTCCCGACGGGGTGGTTTCGTAGCGCGGCAGGCCCGCCTCCTTCCCAAGGAGCCCCCGGAGCGCCCGGGCGATCCCGAAGTCGGTTCCGAAGTCCGGCCGGTTGGGGCTGTACTCGACTCTGACCGAGTCCGTCTCGACGCTTTCTATGTCCAGGCCCGCGTAGGGGAGCCTTCCGAGGATGGTCTTCCTGTCAGCACCGACCATCTTCGCGAACCGTGGAAGGCTAATTCTGACTACTGGCAAACTCCACCCTGTTCCTTAGCCATGAGAGGTCCCCTCCGTAGAGGGCGCGCATGTCGTCGAGGCCGTAGCGCATGAGCATGAGCCTTTCGATCCCAGGGCCCCAGGCGAGGACGGGTACTCTGACGCCGAGGGGCAAGGTGACCTCGGGGCGGAAGACCCCGGAGCCGCTCAGTTCGATCCACGATTTCGTGATGTCGGAGTAGCCGACCACCTCGAAGGAGGGCTCGGTGTAGGGGAAGTAGGTGGGCCAGAGCTTTACGTCCTTCATCCCCAGCTTCTTGTAGAACTCCTGGAGGAAGCCCATCAGGTGCCTGACGTTGAGGCCCTCCCCCACGATGATGCCGTCCATCTGATAGAACTCTGCCAGGTGCTTGTAGTCCAAGTTTTCATTCCTGTAAACCTTCGAAACTGCGAAGACCCTGGCCTCCTTTTCCTTGGACTCGGAGAGAGCCTTGACTGTCAGCACTGTGTTGTGAGTCCTCAGGACGAGACGCCTTGCCTCCTCGATCCGCCAGTGATATCTCCAGCCGCGGCTCCCCGTTCTCCAGCCGTCCTCGTGGGTTGAAGCCACGTTGGCAACGACCCCGCTCCGCCTGAGCTTCTTGTCCTCGAGCCCCTCCAGGTAGAAGGTGTCCTGCATCTCCCTCCCCGGGTGGTCCTGGGGGATGAAGAGAGCGTCGAAGTTCCAGAAGGCGGGATGGACGCTGCTGCCGTCGAGCTCCGTGAACCCCATGGAGATGTATGTCTCCCTGACCTCGTTGATGAAATCCCTTACAGGGTGCCTGCGGCCAGGGAAGAAGCGTGGGGCTTTTGCTTCCACGTCTAGGGGCCTCAGCCTCAGTCCCTTCCAGCTTCGAGAAGCCAGGATTTCCGGCGTCAGTTTCTCCATTAGTTTCTGGGGCTCGCCTGAATCACGGGTGCTAGCGTTCTTCCCCGAGGCAGACGACTTCCAGAGCTGTGTAGGCTTGACCCAGACGAGCCGGCTGCGCTCCTTTTTCATCACGCCTCTCTCGACGTAGCGGTCGGCAAGGGCCCGTTCCTTCTCACCCAGGCTCTTGATGTCGACTGACTTTCCGAAGGATCTGGCCAGGAGGTTCTGATGCAGCTCAAGGTCGCCGAGGTTCCCGAGGACAAATCTCGTGACTGTGCCGTCGGTCCTGATCTGGACCCAGCCGAGGGCCCTTGCGTTTCCGATGGCCGCAGAAAATTCGTCACTGGATGCGAAGGTACGTTTCGCCTCCTCCAGAGGCAACGCGCCGCCGGCCTCCTGAATCCTGCGGACCAGCTCAAGCTCTGGAGTCTCCTCGACAAGAGAGGTGACCCGGTCGCCGGTCTCAGTCACGAGTTCGACGAACTTCTTCGATGACAGCCACTGGAGCGCCCTCCTGATCTGGTCTTCCTTGAGCTCGGTCTCGGCGACGAGGGCGTCGAAGTAGAGGGCCCCTTTCTTGAGGGCAAGCATCACCTTCTGCTCGATGGGATGGAGTGCCAGGGGAACGCTACCTCTTCCTCAGCGAAAGCATCCGCTTACCTCCGCTTGCCAGGAGCTCTTCCGCGTCGTCCATCAAGGAATCGCGCTTCCGCTGATGTTCCTCGAGGAACTTCTTGACGAGGCCGGCTGCCTCCTGCTTGCACTCGCCGCAGAGTCGGATTCCTTTCGTGCACTCCCTGTAGACGAGCTCGACGTGGGAGTCGTCCTTGGCGAAGTGGAATCGGTATAGGTCGTAGATGGGGCAGATGTCGGCCCTGCCGCCGAGCCTGCGCTGCTCTTCTACCGTGTCCCTCCCCCCAGTGAAAGCGCTCATGGCTTTCTTGGATGCAACCTTCGGGGCGTCGTCGAGGGTGAGGAGCGAGGCCTCTGCTCGCTTGGACATCTTCTCGTCGCCGCCGAGGCCGAGCATCAGGCGGTGGTAGATTGCCGATGGGGCGACGAAGCCGAACTCGTCCTGGTACCTTGCCGCAAGGTCGCGCGTGAGCCTGAGGTGAGGATCCTGGTCAGCACCAACGGGGACGAGGACGGGCTTCGGACCGCCGAACTCCTCCATCTGGGGCATTAGGATGTCGCCTGCCTGGACGAGGGCAGCCATGTAGAGGCCTATCTGCCGTTCACCGTAGATCGCCTTTAGCATGTTGTTTGTCACGCCTCTTGAGAAGATCGTCGCGAGGCGGGCCACTCTCATCTCCTCGCTCTGGAGATAGATGAAGGCCCTGTCGGGGTCTAGGCCCAGGGCCAGAATGTCTGCCACGTTCTTCGTGGCTATCTTTCTGGACTCGGCGAACGAGAGGCCGTTGTCGGCGTAGGCCTCGACGTCCGCGATTGCGTAGAAGACCGTCGCCTTCTTCGAGAGAGACTGGAAGTAGACCATGTCGTCCGCGGTCATCTTGGTCCCGAGGTGGAAGTCGCCCGTCGGCTTGATTCGGCTCATGACCGCATACGGCTTGTTGGCGTCTATGGCGTCAAGGATCCTCGCAAGGTCGCGTTGCCCGAAGTCGATGCCCCTGCTCAGGTGGGGGCTCAGCTTCTTGAACCTGGAGAGGAGGGGAGCTACCGGCTCGATCCCGAACTCGGACCTGAGGCGGGAGTAGTCCTTGACCGTGCCCGAGCCCCATGGGTCCAGCCTGTCCTTCTCCACAATACTCTTGCCTGTCGGAGTTTGGATATTATCCCTTTAGGTTAGCTGGGCTCAGTTTTGTCGCTGGCCGAGAAGATGTCCTTCCTGGTCGATCTCGCCCCGCCGTATGCGCGTGGAAGAGATGGGCTTGGAGTCGTCCGCGAGGGCGTAGTCGACGACGACCACTTCGAGGGGCGGGTACCCCCTTTCTGCGCGGAGGTTGTTGGCCGTCGGGACCCTAGCGGCGGTCTCCCTGCTCACAACGATTGCCTCGACCTCTGGTTTGGCGATTCCTGGGCCGAAGTAGTCTTCCAGTTTTGCTATGATGTACTTCCTACCCGGGAATCCCCTGGCGATGACATCCTCGAGGACCTTGACCCTTGTCCCGTAGTCTTGGTCAGGGGATTTTCCCTCCCTGTGGGCGAACGAATCCGAGGTGACCCCGATTACGACAACTTCGCCGACTTCGAAGCTCTTTGCAAGGAGGGCGAGGTGGCCCCGATGGATGTGGTCGAAGGTCCCGCCGGTGGCCACTGTCCGATATCTCATCAGGCCACTCCCATGTGCGGAATCAATTGAAATACCACTTTCCTAACGTCAGGCGGCTAACGCAATAAAGGATTTGTGAATCGAGATGGCGCTGATTCCGCAGGAGTTCAGAACGTCCGGGAAGATTACGGCCGAAGTGAGGGCTAGGGTGAAGGAGAAAATCAGGCCCGGCATGGGATATCTGGAGGCCTGCGAGTTCGTGGAGGAAGAAATAGCTTCCCGCGGAGCTAGTCCAGCCTTCCCCACTGGAATCGGCGTCAACCAGGTTACCGCGCACTACGCACCCCAGACTGGGGACGGGTCTGTCTTCAAAGAAACGGACCTGATCAAGGTAGACTTCGGTGTCCACGTTGACGGATATGTAACGGATACTGCGGTGAGCGTCACCTTCAACCCGGAATACAACCTTCTGCTCGAGGTGGCTGAGAGGGCCCTGAATGTCGCCATCGCGACCGCGAGGAAGGAGGTAAGGACCGGGGAGATCGGAAGAGAGATTCACAGGGAAGCGGCGAGGTTCGGCTTCAAGACCATTGAGAACCTGACGGGGCACACTGTCGACAGGTACCAGGTCCACGCCGGGAAGAGCATCCCCAACCTGTACTTGCCTGGGATGCAGTCACTGAAGAAGGGAGACGTCTTCGCGGTGGAGCCGTTCCTCACGCCGGGGAGAGCGGCTGGATACGTCGTCGACGCCCCGACTACTACGATCTATTCGATTGCAGCCAGAAAGAAGACAGGAGTAGACGAGCTTGACAGGTTCGTCGACAGGGTCTGGGAGGACAGGAAGACGCTGCCGTTCACCCCGAGGTGGTACGCCGAAGAGTTGGGAGGGAAGCATGAATCGTTACTAGGGCGCCTGGTCGCGAAGAAGTTGGTGAGGGGCTACCCGACTTTGGTTGAGGCGTCGGGCAACCCTGTCGCCCAGTTCGAACACACCTTGGCCATCGACGAGGCCGGGCTCGTTGTACTAACCTGAAGGCCTGGAGCTCTCGGCGAAGACGAGGCTGACCCTCGTCTGGTTGCCGCACTTCGTGCACTTCGCCCCGTCTTTGGTCACGTAGTCGCCGACTTGGAAGGCACGCTTGGTCTTTTGTCCATCGACCGGACACTCTTCAATCGAGTAGACGAGGAGCTTGGACTTCTTGTCCGATGACGGCACTGAGGACATCATTGGGCTACGCCGAGTGTATTGCCGATGCCGGCCACGAGGACGTCGTCCCCTTCCTTCGTCTTCTCTTCGATGAGCCTGTTGAGCACTACGACCACCTTCTCAGAGGCTTCGGCTATCTCCTTCCTCATGACCGTGATTGCCTCTAGGATGCTCTGCTTGACCAGGATCGCGTAGAGCGGCACCTTGTTGTGCGTCGCCACCTCCTCGATTTGGAACTTCTCGACGCCGATGCCTCCGATGGCCGCGCCGACGCCCTCGGCGATTTCACCTGTCTTCTCGCCCTCGAGCTTTAGTGCCGCGTCGATCATGATTATCGCGCTCGGCTTCACGCCCATCTCTTCCACGACCTTCCTGATGGCGACGCCAGGCTGGCCCACGTAGGCCATCGGCCCGTCGGCCTTCAACATGTAGAGCTTCCGACCCTTGTATTCCGATATGGCCATGACGGTGTCCTTGGCGACGACCCGCTTCTCCTTTCCGACCATGTACTTCGAGACGACGACAGGACCTATTCCGTCGCCGACTGGCTGTCCGACCTTGAAGGAGTCGACTGCGTTGAGGAGGGCGTCGGCCTCCTGGATTATCATCGGCATGAGCATCTGCAGCTGGATTAGCGTGAAGTAGGAGTTGGTCTTCTTACCGAGTAGGTAGAAGTGGCGCACAATCTTGTGGATCATGTTCAGTGAGGTAGCGACTTCGAGGAGGTTCTCCGAGATGGAGACGGTCACGGGGTTGGTCTGGGACACTAGCTTCGAGACCTCCTGCCTGACCCTGTCGTTGTCGGTCGTCACGACGTGGTCGATCTTCCCCACGAGTCCTTGAGGGTCGATGTCCACTGGCATTATCGTCACGTAGTCCAAGAACTGGTCCACCCGCTGGGTGGGGTCGCCCGGCGACTTTCCAACGTTGACCAGATAGTCGATGGCTTCCTTCCTCGATTTGTCCTTCATCACCTTCAGCTTGTTGAGGCCCCTGCCGATGTCGTTGAGGGCGAAGTAGGACTGAATCCTCGTTCCGTAGATGAAGCTGAGCATGAAGAACCCGACCCAGACGAGGGTCACCAGTGACGAGGAGTCGAAGGGCACTTGAAGTGCGATCGTTGAGATGAGAGACAACGGTTTCTGAAAGTCTCGACCTGCGCTGGGACTTAAATGTTCTGTATGGAAAATCCGTCAAAGGCTCGATTGGTTTCAAAATGGAAAAGGTGCCGGCACCTAAGCTTCGCGAGGGCTCTCGCACCTCACTAGCACCTGGGCGACGCGCGGTTTGACTTCTGGGGTCGGAACGAGTCCAGGTCGGACCCGCGCGCTATGGCCGGCTGAAGGAGCGTGTTTCAGACTCGGTAGATTAACGTTTCTAGATTCGGCGCGAGCGTTTTATACTCCCCGGGAGGGTCTGAAGCCTGTGCAGAGGAGACTCCTGGACATTCTCGCCTGTCCGATTGACAAGCACTACCCCCTGGAACTGATGGAGTTCGCATTGAAAGAGGACCTAATAGTCGACGGGGTCCTAATCTGCTCGGAGTGCGGCAGGTACTACCCCATAGTCGATGAAATTCCAGTCATGCTCCCCGACAACCTGAGAACGAAGAAGGACGACATTGCGTTTCTGGAGAAATGGAAAGAGAAGCTCCCGGAAAAAGTGGTCCACGGCGGGAAGCCATGGAGCCTCTAGACCGGACAATTGGCGAAACCAGGCATGAACTGACGGGCACAATTATTCAACGGGCGGCCTGCCTTGACTAGGAACGCAGTCATCCTAGGCGCGGCGGGAAGGGACTTCCACAACTTCAACGTCTACTTCAGAGACAAGCCGGAATTCCACGTGGTCGCCTTCACAGCGACGCAGATTCCCTACATCTCCAAGAGGACCTACCCGGCTTCGGTCGCAGGGCGACTATACCCGAAGGGGATACCCATACGCCCGGAGCAGGAGCTCGCTGCCCTGCTCGAAGACGGTGACGTCAGAGATGTGTACTTCTCATACAGCGACGTGTCGGACGAGCACGTCATGCACCTGGCCTCCGTGGCGCAGGCGAAGGGGGCGACCTACCACCTCCTGGGGCCGCGGGACACGATGATCAAGTCCAGGAAGCCGGTGGTCGCAGTGGTGGCGGTGAGGACGGGAGCCGGGAAGAGCACGATCAGCAGAAGGATCGCCGACATCCTCATCGAAGGCGGCATGAAACCGGTGGTGGTGAGACATCCCATGCCCTACGGAGACCTTTCCGTTCCTGTGCAGAGGTTCGAGAGTCACGACGACCTAGACAAGTTTCATACGACCATCGAAGAGAGGGAGGAGTACGAGGGCCACATCGACAAGGGCCTCGTCGTGTATGCCGGGGTCGACTACCAGGCGATTCTCGAAAAGGCAGAGAAGGAAGGAGATGTGATCCTGTGGGACGGGGGGACAACGACTTCAGTTTCTACGTCCCCGACATCAACATCGTCGTAGCAGACCCGCTCAGGGTGGGGGACGAGTCCACGTACTACCCCGGGGAGACAAACGTAAGGATGGCCGACATCGTCGTTGTCAACAAGGTCAACATCGCGAAGAGGAAGGCCGTCCAGGAGCTGCTGAGGAATTGTGCAAAGCTCAACCCCGCGGCGAATCTTGTGAAGACGAGGTCCGAGGCCGTGTTGGACAGGCCCGCGCTGGTGAGGGGGAAGAGAGTCCTCGTGGTCGAGGACGGCCCGTCCGTCACTCATGGGGGCCTCTCCGAGGGGGCGGGGGCGGTCGCAGCGAAATCCGTGGGCGCGACCCTTGTCGACCCGAGGAAGGGCTCGGTCGGCTCCCTGAAGGTTGCCTACCAGAAGTTCCCACAGCTCGGGAAGGTGCTCCCGGCACTCGGATACAGCGAGGGCCAGCTTCGGGAGCTCGAAGAGAGCATCAACGCGGTAGACTGCGATGCCGTGGTCCTTGGGACCCCCTCCGACCTGACAAGGATGATACGCATACGCAGGCCTGTGGCCAGGGTGAGGTTTGAGGCGTCCGACTCGGGCAGTCCGACGCTAAGGGAAGCTGTGAACTCCCGCCTGAAGAGGGTCTGGGGCAAACACAAGGGGAGCAAATGACGTTCTCCGTTTGTCAATCTTTAGATAATTGAAGGAGTGGAGGCGCAGACGGAGGTCCTGGGCCGCAGATCAGACAGCATTCCCGATGGGGGCGTAGCCCAGCTTTGCGACAGGTCGAAGGACGACTTTCCCCTGGAAAGGCAAGGCGACAGGCTCCAGTGGTCAAACAACATGTTTGATGACACGGCAGCGTGGATGATTAGGCATTGGAGCTGCAGAAGAGACCTGTAGACCGTCGGTTCAAATCCGACCGCCCCCACATTTCTACCGCACCCAGGGACCTTGATTCATTGAAGCAACCCAAACCAAGGGTCGAATTAGCTTAAGTCGAATTTGTGCGGTGGAAAATG
>JACQFO010000062.1 GCA_016200025.1 Nitrososphaerota archaeon | reverse complement strand
GGGGAGACCTGCTTGATCGAGTCCATCTGTGGCAGGCTTTCGAGTCCTCCTTGTTCGGCAGCTTTCGATTTGCTTCTTAAAGGGTTTGGAAGGGAAACGTTTCAGATGTCCAGAACGATGGTAGCCTTCCAGGCCGGCCCATCCCGGGCTATCCCGAACATGTGCATCGTCACAGCCTTCACGTCGTTGCGGAGGCCGTGCCTCTCTCTGTCTATCGGCTCGCCCTTGATTTCGGCGGTCATTGATTTGCCGTCTGATTTGACGTCGACGCTGAACTGTCCGAACAGGAGGGAGTCCACGTCCTTCATGATGATCAGCTCCGTCAGGAAGTCGTAGAGCAGCCTGTCGGAGTCGTCGGCGGAGAGTGAAAGCTCCTTCGTGACTGTGGCCCGCAGCGTAGTTGGGTCGACCATGGTGTCGGTGAGGGCCTGGGCGCAGGCCTCAAAGAGCCCGCTCTGCGTCGTGGAGGTCGCTTCGAAGGCGATGTCCGCGAGTGCGACGTCGGGGAGGAACTTGAACGGCAAGGGGCTTCGAGGTGGGGGGTTCTCCAAACCTCTTAATGTCTTCCGAGGAACTCGTGGGCTGATGCGCGGCAGGCTCCTGGAACTCAGCCTCGGCGACCCGTACTCGAACCTTGCGCTGGAGGAGGCGATCTTCGAGTCTGTCGAGGCACCGACCCTAAGGATCTGGGACAACCAGAGGTCGGTAGTGATAGGGAGGGCCCAGCTGGCCGAGCACGAGACCGACTTGGACTACTGCAGGCGCAACTCGGTGCCTGTGGTGAGAAGGATGACTGCGGGCGGCGCGGTCTACAACGGGCCTGGGAACTTGAACTGGTCCTTTTTCTTTCCGAGGGATCTTGTGCCTGGAGGGGGGCCGGCATTGGGTGCAAAGCGTGTTTTCTCGTCGTTTGCGGGCATGGTCGTGGAGACACTGCGGAGGTGCGGGGCGGAGTGCGAGTTCGTGGCGCCCAACAGCATCGTCGACGGGAGGGGAAAGGTGAGCGGCATGGCCGCGTACTTGTCCAGGAAGAAGGTCCTCTGCCACGGCACGCTGCTCTTTGGCGCCGACCTCGAGGAGGTGCAGAGGCTCACGAGGCCGAGCCCCGCCAGGATTGAAAAGAGGTATCCAAGGAGCAGGTTCACGGAGGTCTCCAACTGCAGGGTGGGACGCGAGGACTTCGTCCGAGAGATGGCCAGGGCCGGGGGGTTCGAGTTCGAACCCGGGGGGTTGAGCCGGGCTGAAGAGGAGGCCTCGAGGGGACTGTTGGCGAGGTACAGGAGCGAGGAGTGGAACCTCGGCGACCCCTTCGCTAGATGATCTCGAGCTCTTTGCCGGCCTTTTCGAAGGCGTTGATCGCGAAGTCGATGTCCTCGTCGGCCAGGGCCGCGTTCATGATCGTCCTGATCCGCGCCTTGCCCTGTGCGACCATGGGGAAGACTATGGGGAGGGCGAAGACCCCAAGCTCGAACAGGCGGGAGCTCAGCTTCTTGGCCTTCCCGCTTTCTCCCACCATCACCGGAGTGATGGGCGTCTCGCTCCTGCCGAGGTCGAACCCCAGGTCGCCCATTGCCTTCTTGAATCTCCTCGTGTTCTCCCAGAGCCTCCTGACGTGCTGGGGCTCGCTTTCGAGGACGTCGACGGCTGCGAGGCAGGCTGCGACTACGGCTGGAGGGTGGGAGCCGCTGAGGAGCCAGGTCCTCGACTTGTTGTAGGCGAAGCTCCTTAGGTCCGAGGAACCTGAGACGTGTCCCCCGACTACGCCGAAGGCCTTGGAGAACGTTCCCATCTCGACGTGGACCCTCTCTCTGGGCAGCTTGAAGTGGGAGACTATGCCTCTGCCTCCCTCTCCCAGGACCCCCTCGCCGTGGGCGTCGTCGACGTAGACCATCGCACCGTGCTCTCCCGCCAGGGGAGCGACCCTGTCGAGGGGGGCGATGTCCCCGTCCATGGAGAAGACTCCGTCCGTGATGATCAGGATGCGCCTGTAGGCTGGGGAGGCCTTCTCGGCCTCGGCGAGGACCCTGGCGAGGTCGTCGGTGTCGGAGTGCTTGTAGACGCCCCTCTCGGCGTGGGAGAGCCTCACGCCGTCTATGATGCTGCCGTGGTTGAGCTCGTCGCTGATGATCAGGTCGCCCTCGCCTGCGAGCTGGGGGATGAGCCCGGCGTTCGCAGCGAAGCCGGTCTGGTAGACGAGCGACGCTTCGGCGCCTTTGAACTTCGCGAGGCGCGCTTCCAGCTCGACGTGTAGGTCCATGTTGCCGGCTATGGGCCTGACCGAGCCGGAGCCGGCGCCGTGGGTCTGGACGGCTTCGATGGCGGCCTGTTTGAGCCTCGGATGGTTGCTCAGTCCGAGGTAGTTGTTGGAGCAGAACATCAGGACCTTCTTGCCGTCGACGGTGCACCACGGAGAGCTGGGCCCGCCGAGCACCCGGAGCTTCCAGTCCAGCTCCCGCCTGACGAGGTCGTCGTATTCAGACTTCAGGAATGAGGAGGGGTCGCGCATGGCTGAGTCGGGGTCCGATGAGGGGTCTAAACGTCTTTCTGTGATTGGGCGAGCCTTGGGCCGAGCTTGGACAGCATGTCGGCTGTCATCGAGGCCAGGTCGAACCTGTGGGCCCAGCCCCAGTCCCTCTTTGCCTCGGAGTCGTCTATGGACATGGGCCAGGAGTCGGCGATTTTTTGGCGGGGGTCGGGCGAATAGTCGACTCTGAAGCCCGGCATGTGCTTGGTGATCTCGCCCGCGAGCTCGCCGGCTGAGAAGCTGATGGCTGCGAGGTTGTAGCCCATGTGGCGCGAGACTCTGGACGCATCGGCCTCC
>JACQFO010000002.1 GCA_016200025.1 Nitrososphaerota archaeon | reverse complement strand
TAGTCTTATAGCGACGAGAGCGAACTTCCACAGAGGAATCATGAGTCAGGGGCCGCTGCCGAAGGAATTCATGAGATATCACTTCAGCCCGAAAAACAGGGTCTTCGTAGGTTCTCTGACCTTGAAGAACGTGCCCGGAGCCCTGGCCGGAGTAGCGGGGATTCTAGCCAAGGAGAAGGTCAACCTCGTCGCGTCCGAGTCCGCCAACGTGAGGGACACCGACACCAGCGCCTGGGGCTTCTTCGCAGAAGTCGGGGACAAGGCCATCGACGCCAACAAGCTGAGGGGTCTGATTGGTGGGGCTCCCAGCGTGGTGGGGGTCGAGCTAACGGAAGGAATAGATGGAGTCGTTGTCGACAAGTACCACTTCCCTCTCTACTTCAGCTCGGGCGAGAAGGCGATGGTTATCAGCCGCCGGAACCTCGTCGAGATGTTCTCCAGAATAAGGAAAATCTTCGGTTCTGGGGCCGACTTGATAATCTATGAGATGGGCACGGCGACAGGGGAGAACGACGCCAAAGAGCTGCAGGCGTTGATGGGTGATGACGTCGTCGCTCGTAATATCACTGAGTTGGTCTTCCTCTACGCCGCCCAGGGCTGGGGAATGCCCGAACTGGTCGACCTCTCCCTCGAGCCTCTGAAAGCGACTCTGCGGATTCATGACAACTTCGAATGCGCCTATACGAAATCCGGGTCGGTGAACAGCCAGTACATCAGGGGCCACTTGGTGGGCCTCGGGAAAGGAGTCTTCGGGAAGATGGTGACCTGCGAAGAGGTGAAGTGCCTCGCTGCCGGCGACCCCTACTGCGAATTCATGGCTGCAGAAACGGGCTGAATTCTGTTCAGACTTGAAGGTAAGGGTTTCGTGTTCAGGCTGTCATCGGAGTGGCTTTGGAGACAGGTGGAGGAGTAGAGGCCTTGAGTTGGGTCGGTTGGCCTGTAATCCTTGAAAGGGTGTTCCGCCCCAGTTCTGTCAGCTGATACTTCGCTGGTTCTCCGAAGAGGTCGACTTTGAACTCAACAAAACCTAGCGAAGTCAACTGGCGGACGACCCAGAGGGTCATCCACTCCGAGTTGTCAGCGATTACGTCGTCCACCTCGGAGTTGCTCAACCCGTCTTTGCTCTTTGCCAAGGCTGTCATCGCGGCTACGAGGTGCTGTGAGGCAGCCAACTTTCTGAGGACCTTGGACTGGGCTTTCGCTTCTGCAGGCCAGACCCAGAGACCTGTCTTCATCGAGACCGGCGAAGCGTCACGGTTCATAAACGCTGCGAGAGAATGGATCTGCCGAGCCCTCGGGGGCAACCATCGTAGCGCGAAATTAACTGTGTTATCAATTGTTTTTTGTTCGGCATGACAAGTAAACCGCCGAGACTTGTAAGCTCGGCAACCATGGAAGTGGTAACCGAATACGCTGACCAAAGGACAGAGCTCGAGGAGAAGATAAGGTCGCTCGAAGCCGAGAAGGCTTCGCTCCTCGCTGGCGTCGCCTCGTTGAAGGAGAAGATAGCCGGATACGAGTTGGAGAGGTCCGCCACCGCGCTGGAAAGCGAGGTGGAGGCACTCCGGACTGAAAAGGCGGTGCTGGACGAGAAGGCTGCGGCCTACGAAGCCGAGGCGGGGTACAACCTTCCGCCTGTCGGCGCCGAAGGAATCTAGGACTATCTGATCTTAGAAGCCTTCTGCTCGAGTTCGCCCTTTTCTTTTCTGAGATAGGTGACGAACTCCTCCAATTCGGCCAGTTTGACTTTCAGGCGCCTTACTTCGTTTTCCTTCGCGGACTTCTCCATGGAGTTCTCCATCTCCCTCTGCTGCTCCGCCATTCCCCTGACTTTCGTGTTGAGGTCTTCGTTGCCCTTCTTGACTGAGCCTAGCTCTTCCTGAATCGACTTCAACTGCTCCTCGGCTACTATCAGGTATCTTTGTTTGCTTATCACAGTGGGGAACTTCGTCCCGCAGTTGCTGCAGGTGTACATTCCCACCCTCCTTTCAGTCATGCCTCGCTCGCCCTTGGCAGGCTCGACGATGACGGAGAAGGTCCTAGTGGGGAGAGACTCCTTGTTCCCGCACTTCGGGCAGTTGGGCAATCGCGTCTCCATGCCCCTTGAACGTGTTAAACCTTTACTGCTCGCGGATTGATTCGAGCTCGGAGACGGCAGACCACAGCGTCACCCTGGCGAACGAAGGCATGTTGGGATCCTGGGCGACGTCGTCGAGCAGGCTTATGGCGTTGGCAGCTCTGACTGAGACGCTCTGCTTCGCGTCCTGGAGCATGAGTATCGAATCCTTGACGATCTTCCTGATGTTCCTGGGCGTGATGTTCGAATCTGCTATCTGGTTCAGGCTGACCGTAGCCTTCGCCAGCTTTGCGTCGTTCAGCTGTTGTTTCTTCAACTTGGCACTCATATAAGATGACCTTGGGTTGCGAAGTGAGGCATGACTCGGTGGGATTAAGTGCTTTTCGCAGTGTGCCGTCTTTTATAGAAGAAGTATGGCGAGCAGGCCATTGAGCGGGGCGGGCAAGGACAAGATGAAGCTGGCCGTGCAGCTGGTGAGGAGAGGCGCGACCATGCTCGGCGAACCGTGCCCGAAGTGCGGAGGAATCCAGGTCAAGTATGAGGGCAAGGTCTACTGCACCAGCCACGAGGACCTTTCGTCCGTAATCACCTCCGACAGGATGTCCTTCGACACGGTGGTGGCGGGCATGAGGGAGGTTCTGCTTTCGAAGCTCAACGAGGCCTCCGCCTCCCTTGGAGCAGAGAAGGACAGTGCCAAACAGGACCAGGTTGTCTCGCTCATGGCCAAGTACTTCGAGCTCTTGTCGAAACTGCCGAAAGACCGGCAGAGCCCTTAAATCGAGACGGGCTTCGTTTCATCTCGTGGTCCTCAGGCTAGGGCAAAAGGTTCCAGATTTCGTCCTTCCCGACGCGGACAGGAAGACCCGCTCCTTAGAAGAGTTCACCCAACAAGGTAACCTCATCCTCGCATTCTTTCCCTTCGCCTTCTCCGGGACCTGCGACAAAGAGATGTGCACGTTCAGAGACGGGTTCGAGGGCCTCCAGGCCTCGGGGACCAAGCTGGTAGGCATCAGTGTCGATAGCGTCTATTCCTTGAAGGCATTCGCCCAGACCTACAACCTCCAGTTCCCGCTACTCAGCGACTTCAACAAGAAGACGACGAAGCTCTATGGCGTCCTCCAGGACCGATGGGGGGGTCTAGGGTACAGGGGAGTAGCGAAGAGGTCGGTCTTCGTCATCGACCGGCGGAGGATACTTCGCTACAGGTGGGTCACAGACGTGCCTTCGGAGGAGCCTCCCTACGCTGAAGTGCTGAGAGCAGCCCAGAAGCTCTCTGCGTAGCCAGTATTTTTATACGGGCGTAGAACGTCACATTCAGATGACCCAAGAAACGGCCGTGAGGCCCATAGTGGAACTGACAGAGAGGGCGGCCGGCGAGCTGAAGCTCTACCTTGAGAAACAGGGCAAGCCTCAGGCAGCACTGAGAATCTTCGTGACCGCAGGCGGCTGCTCGGGACTTTCGTACGGGATGGTCGTGGACGACAAGGTCACCGACGACGACTTCGTGATCAGCGTGAACGGAGCCAGGGTCGCGGTGGACAGGTCGAGCGCGCCATTCATCGCCGGGTCCACGGTCGACTACAAGGCCGAGAAGCTCATGGGCGGCGGCTTCGTCGTCACCAACCCCAACGCCGTCTCCACCTGTGGCTGCGGCGAGTCATTCAAGACCGCGTAGGCTTTGCCGAACACCGACCAGATATTTCGTTAACGCTATGCGAAACCCGACTAACACTGGAGAGGTCGGCCCGGGCGTGCCTAGTGGAAGAATTGCCGTTCTCGCGGGGATTCTAGTGGCTGTGGTGGTCGCTGCGTCATTTGGGACGTATTTTCTAACCAACCTCTCACGGCAGTCGAGGCCCGTGGAGCAGCTTAGTGTCTACAAGAACCAGATTCTGATAGTCGGCAGCTTCGGGACTCAGGGTCAACCAAAGGCATACCAGGGAATCTGGCAGATGGAGATAGGCAACAACGGTCAGACGCGGGTCCTAGTTGACCTCGGGCTCTACACGAATGGCGCCCCGAGTACATTCAACAACACCGCAATCAACCCGGGGCAGAAGATTAACGTGACCGATTGTCGAGCAATGAGGTCGACTGCCGCCCCATCGGTGGTGAAAATCTTCGCAAGCAGTCAGTCAGGAGTCATTACTCCAGAGTACCCAGTGACAGTCGTAAACGCTACTGCCTTCCCTTTCTCAAACCAGTTCAACGCATCCAGCCAGCTCCGGCTTTCGCTCAACCAGTCGACTGGAATCTATTCCGCGAGATGGAATGTCTCTGTAATGAACACTGGGAACAAACCCATAACCTACCTCTCTGCGTCCCTAGCTAACGACACTGGTTTCCTGTCTTCGTATGGAATGCGCTGCGCAGGTGGAGTAGGCCTTGGGCCGCTTTTCGTGGATTACACTCAAGCTCTCCAGCCAGGACAGACCGCCTTGGAGCCGTATCCTACGCTCGCAGAGGAGATAACTCTGGGCCATGCCTTCGGGCCTGGCAAGTCGTACTCGGTCACGATAACCGCGGCCTACCCTGACGACACCGTTGTGACGCTGTCGTTTCCAGTGACGGCGACAGGGTGAACCTTTCAGAAGGATGCCTTGGCGCCGGGGGTAGGATTCGAACCCACGAGACCCGAAGGTCACGGGCTGACTGGTCGTACGATTTCGAGTTGCGGATCCGCTTTGTCGCCTCGCGGACTGCCCGCGCATTAACCACTCTGCCACCCCGGCCGAACTGCTCCCTACGTGGCGCTCTATTATTTCTTTGACCGGTGCGGGGCCTTTCTGCCGCGCCCTGTCGCCTCGATGAGATAACTCCAAGTTACGAAGCAGTCGATCAGTTCGGTGTCATCCGAGGGTCCTTTCAAGGAACCACCTGGTCAGCTCCCACGACTCGTGGGCTGCCGGCCTGTCGTACACATTCTTCCTCGTGTTGTTGAAGAACCCGTGCATGGTCTTCGGGTAAGTCTTCAGCGTCAGGTCCTTGCCCGAATCGAGCATGGCCCCCACGAACCCCGGCACCTTCTGGTTGATGATTTCGTCCTTGGCAGCGTAGATTGCCAGCACGGGGACGGCGATCCTCTTGGCATCTTCTGAGGCTGGAGGTTCTCCGTAGAAGGCCACAGCGGACGTGAGGCGACGGCTCTTGGTCGCAGTCTTCATGGAAAGCCCGCCTCCCAGGCAGAAACCGAGGGTCGAGACCCTTTCGAACCTCGAACTTGCTTCCTCCACTGAAGCCACCGCCCGCTTGAGGAGGCTGTCCCTGAACTTGGGGTCGTAGAGGACCGATGCGACCTCCCGGATCTTCTGGTCGACGCCCTTCTTCGCCAGGACCTGCGCGACCTTTGCTTTGTTGCGCCTCTCCTCCAGGGTAAGCTCCCAGACCCCCTCCATCGCTCCCTGTATGTTGTCCGACGTCAGGGTCTGGTCATGTCCCCTGTAGAGGTTGGGGGCCATAGCTGCAAACCCAAGTTTCCCAATGCGTTTACAGACGTCCTGGGTGTGAGGGACCAGGCCCCACACCTCGTGGAACACGACGACGCAGGACGAGGCTCCATTGGGTGTGATCGAGAAATCCGGCTTGCCGACATCGTGGAGGAGTCTCACCAACGATTGGGTGCTCCTCGAGACCCATGTTTAAATTGAATCCGCGCCTTGGGTCGAGAAGCCACGATGAAGGCCTCACTTGTATGGGCGTCTCCGAAGCCCGAGCGTACGATTGCGACTGCGATGAGGAGGTGCTACAGCACGAAGGTAATCGAGGAGATCGAGGCGGAGCTTGAACAGAAGGGCCCTGTGTATTGGAAATTCCTACTGACCAAGGCCATGCAAGACAAGTCGTTGGACGTTCTAGAACATTTCACCATGACCATGCTTGTCGAGGAGGCGGGAGACCCCGAGGTGGGGAGTCTCGCCCGCAGCTACCCCTACCTGCGGATGATGCGCCTCAACGCCTCCGACTGGCTGGTCTCTTTGAACGCCAGGACCCTGGTGGAGCTATGGAAGGATCCCGGGGCCAAGGCCTTCGCAGAGACCTTCGTGACTGAATTGGACGGCAAGGGCGTCTGCCCGCTCTTCAACGAGCTTGCATTCGGTGAGAGGACTCATGCGAGTTAAGCTCCTCTACCACACCGACCTTGAGGCAATCAAGAAGGTCCTCCAGGCGAAGGAGGTCGCGTTCGACCCCGAGTCTCTGATGGACCACGTCGTCTACATGTTCGAGATTGAGGACTGCAGCAGGATCACGACGCACCAGCTGGTGCGCCACAGGGTGGCGTCCTACGACCAGGAATCCCAGAGGTTCTCTGCAGCCACCAGAGAGGGAATGGTGACTCCAGCGAGCATCCAATCGAACGAAGCCGCCTACAAAGTCTACGACGAGGCCCTCAAGAGCGTCTATGCAGCCTACGAGAAGCTAGCCGCGGCCGGGGTCCCCAAGGAGGACGCCAGGTACATCCTGCCTGGAGGGATCAAGACGAAGCTGGTCATGACCCTCAGCGCCAGGAGCCTCATGCACATGGTTTGGCAGAGGACCGCTCTCCAGGCGCAGTGGGAAATCAGGGAGCTGGCGGTGACGCTGCAGAACCTGGCACGCGAAGCCACGCCAGAGCTCTGGACGAAGATCATCGAGAGATAGCAGTTGGTCAGGGCCTTCGGGACCGCGGGGGTCAGGGGAGTCTTCAACAGGACACAGACGCCAGAACAAGTCTACAGGCTCGCGGAGACGATAGCTTTCGCCTCAGGTAGGGGAAGATATGGCATCGGCTGGGACGGGCGCAAGGCCTCCGCCCTCCTCGCAAGGACGGTGATGTCTGCTGTGAGTGCCGTCGGGAGCGATGCCCTGGCCTTCGGCCTCGCGCCCACCCCGGTCGTGGCTTTCTCGACGAGGTTCCGCTCCTGCCGCGCCGGGTTCTCGGTCACCGCCTCCCACAACCCCGCTGAGTTCTCTGGCGTGAAGGTCTTCAACGCCAACGGAATGGAGCTTCCAAAGTCCGACGAAGAAAGGATTGAAAGAGCCATGGCCGTCGACATCATGAAGCCCTCGGGTTCGTTTGGGCAGATGGTCCCGGACGAAGGCGTCGTCGACGACTACGTGGCCGCGCTGGTCGGGAGGTATGATAGGGCTTCCGAGCCCCTGCGCATAGCCGTCGACTGCGCGAGCGGCCCCGGAGGCCTCGTGACCCCGCAAGTCCTGGAACGCCTGGGCCACCAGGTTGTGCCGGTCAACGCGCAGATATCTTGGCGGTTTTCCGCTAGGCCTCCAGAACCGACTGTGGGAAACCTCGCCGACCTTTCGAAGATGGTGCCTGAGTTGGGAGTCGACTTCGCGTTCGCCCACGATGGGGACGCCGACAGGCTCGTCATGGTGGACCCACTCGGCAATGTGGTCCCCGACTCGGTGCTCGCCATCTTGGCTATGCGCGGCCTGGGGGTCTCCAGCGGCACGGCCGTCCTGTCGGAGAACGCCTCGACTGCGGTGGCCGAGGAGGCAGATAGGCTTGGGCTCAAGGTCGTGAGAAGCAGGGTGGGCAAGACTTTCGCAGTCCTCGAAGCCGAGGGGGGCGTCTTCGCCACCGAGCCCAGCAAGATCGTGGACCCCAGGTGGGGACTTTGGGAGGATGGAATCAACGCCTCGGCTTTGGTTGCGAGCCTGCTGGCAAAGGACAGAGCTCTTCTTGGCTGGGTGATGGAGGAGGTCGGCTGGAAATATCGGCAGGTGAACTTTGACGTCGGAGTGGACATGCAGGTCCTAATGCAGAAGTCGCGGGAGACATTCAAGAAGTCGAAGGTGGTGGAGGAAAGGACCCTCGACGGGTACAAGGTCGTCTTCACCGACGGCTCCTGGGTGATGTTCAGGACCTCGGGGACGGAACCCAAGACGAGGCTCTACTGTGAATCGAGGGACCCGCAGGCCCTAGAGAGCCTTGTCCTGCAAGGCACGCATTGCGTCGAATCTTCTAATACATCGTGACGGGTTCGAGGGCCGATGTCCGAGTCGAAGGCCGTCGCCAAGGTCCTAGCGTCAGGTTACATGCTCGATGCCAGGGCCTTCGAGATAATCAGCCGCCTTCCGCCCGAGTTCGATTCCGAGGCGCTCGTCGAAAAACTGCTCACCCAGAAGGCTACGTCCCCCTCCGAGGCCAAGGTCATCACCGAGAAGGATGTGACGAAGGTCATGCCCCAAGTGCCAGCCGAACTTGAACAGGAGGGGGAGATTCCGTTCGGTGAAGCTGAGTTGGAAGTCGTGGCCGACCCCACGCAATCCATAGCCCCGGCGGAAGGATACGAGGGCTTCGGGAAGCTCTTCCTGGACAGGTATGAAAGACTCTATTCGATAGTCAAAGGCAGGCTCGACACCAAGAACACCTCCAACGTCTCGTCTGCGAAAGGCCTCCCCCCAGGGAAGAAGGTCAAGGTGGCGGGATTGCTCGCGGACCGGTCCAGCAGGCGGGGGAACGTCGAAATTAAGATTGACGACCCGACGGGGACGCTGAAGATAATCTGCCAGGACAAGCCGATTGAAAGGGCAGCCCTCGAAGCGCCCCTCGACAGCATGGTGGTGGTCGAGGTCTCAAGGGGCAAGTCCGGCCAGCTCTTTGCCGCTTCGCTGGTCCTCCCCGACGTCCCAGGGCGGAGGCCTGTCTCATCATCGCACCGGGTCTACGCCGTCCTGCTCTCGGACCTGCACATAGGCAGCCGGAAGTTCCTCGCGGAGGACTTCAAACGGTTCCTACTCTGGCTCAACGGAGGCCTCGGCGAAAAGGACCTGGTCAATCGAATCAGGTATCTTGTGATTGCAGGCGACCTCGTCGACGGCGTGGGTGTGTATCCAGGGCAGGAGCTGCAGCTCGAGGAGAAGGACCCGAAGAAGCAGTATCAGATGGCCGCCGAACTCCTCAGGCAGGTCCCGGGGCACATCCAGATCGTCGTCTCCCCGGGAAACCACGACGCCGTAAGGCAGGCCCTTCCGCAGCCGGCCGTCTCCGTCGACTTGGCCG
Source organism: Nitrososphaerota archaeon (assembly GCA_016200025.1). Lineage (GTDB taxonomy): Archaea > Thermoproteota > Nitrososphaeria > Nitrososphaerales > Gagatemarchaeaceae > UBA183. The sequence continues at coordinate 837 of JACQFO010000002.1, read as the reverse complement.
AGTCGCTCTACGCCATGGACAACCTGCGCTGGGTCGGAGACCCCACCTACGTCAAGCTCAACGGCGTCATGTTCCTCGTCTACCATGGGAAGAGCCTCGACGACGTCATAGCCACGACCCCCGACCTGACCTATGACAGGCCGACCGATGCGATGAAGCTCCTGCTCAGGTCGAGGCACCTCTCGCCGACGTATGGCAAGCGGACTGCCCTCTCGCCGGAGCAGAGGGACTTCATGGTCATCGACCCAGTGCCGGACGTGCTCCATGTAGGCCATGTGCACACCTACGGCGAGCTGAACTATAGGGGGACGTTGCTGGTCAATTCAGGCACCTGGCAGGCCCAGACGAGTTTCCAGTCTAACATGGGCCTCGAGCCGACGCCGAGCATCATACCAATCCTCGACCTTTCGACGATGAAGACCGTCAGACGGAATTTTGGGGCCGCGGGCTTTCAGGCCTCCTAGGCCGCTTTGCCGAACGTCGTATCCTCCGCGAGGGTCTTCTCCAACGTCTCGTCTGGAATGAGCAGTTGAATCCTCTTGGTGCGCCCCCGGCGCCCCTTGCTCACCACTGAGGCCTCGATGAGGCCCATCAGGTCCAGCTCGGCCAGTATCCCGCTCATCCTTCTCTGAGTCAGGGTCTCGATCCCCGTCTTCCTGCAGAGGTTATTGTAGGCCAGGTAGAGCTCCCCCGTGTTTGTGCCACCCTTGAACCTGGACACCGCCAGAAGGATTGCCTTGTTCTGCAAGGTGAGGGAACGTATCGCCTCCTCGACCCGGTCGTGTTCCATCTTGTCCGAAGCCCTGCGGATGCAGTTGTCGTCGATTTCCTTGAGGC
>JACQFO010000066.1 GCA_016200025.1 Nitrososphaerota archaeon | reverse complement strand
GTGATGCGGGTTCTGGTCGTGTTCCAGCGGTGGGCGTCAGGTTAACACTGCGTTAGACCGACTACAAGAAGCATTCCGAGCCTTCTCATTCGCCCCTCGACACGTCTCTGCTTCGCTCGTACCGAGCTGCGCAGCGCCGAGCTCGGGGCTCAGTCACAATGTGCACACTCAGACCGGCGGCTGACTCATTAACGATACCAGTCGGCGCGAGCAAGTGCAAGAGAGTTGGAACGAGTGCGGACCTTTGGACCGTCGGTGACTCGTGCTGTCACAGATTCTCTGCCTCTTGGCCGATGCTTGGGCGGCGCTTGAGACACCGTTACTTGTTTGATGGTTGGGTCTTGCAGGTTCCGCTCTAGCAAAGGATGGTAGCCACATGAGAGCGACAAACACGGCATCACAATTGGATTGTTGTCGGGCACGGTTAGCCGTAACCTTTCGTAGCCAGGAGTCCCGGAGGCCATGGTACGTTTACCGCGAATCTTGAAGTGCCGCTCCAGGACTGCTGGCTCCAGTTCCAAGCATGAGATAAAGGACGGTGTGCGCTTGATTCGCGCTGTGTGTCCGTTCCGCACTGCTTTCCGATGGTAGCAGGCCTTGGCAAGGAGCCTCGTCGCATCGCCCGCCTTCCCGCTGAGATCTTGGGACGGAAGGGCAGCGTTGAATTCGCAGGCTTGTTGATGTCATGCTTGCGGATGTGCTCGACTTCGTCCCGCCTGTCGTGAAGGTCGCGGAATGACTGCTTCGTGGGTCGGGATAGTTACGCTTGCTGTCTTGATAGTCTGGGTCCAGGCATGGGGCAGACAATCACAGTCATCGCTTCGTCCGGTCCAGTCCAGTCGCCAGTTCGACATACAGCAGGTCTCTGCTGAGCCGCGGGTCGAACTGCAGACAAGCTCCAAGCGCAGTGAAATCGTCCCACAAGAAGCCGCAAAGGCACCAACGGATAAGCACGGCGTATTGCCTACTCTCTCGGCCTTCTTTGCAGATGAGACGCTCAAGGTCGACGAAGACATGCTGAGTTCCTTGCTGGCGGCCGAGCAGTACCACTACAAACCCCTCGATGCCTACGTCTCTGGTTGGAAAGCTTCGTACCGTGCTTGGAGAGCAGGCTCACTCTTTCGCGCTCATGCCAGTATCTCGGGTCAGGATCAAGATTTCAATAGCCGCGGCGAGTTGAAGGAAGCACGGCATAGGACTGTAGGACAGAACTCGCCGGGTCTGACTGGGCCGCATCCAGTGTTGCGGGTCGCAATACAGGAGCACCCGCCGGATATGGAAATTGATCGCTGCTTGTTCGGTCGGTTCTCGCCCGTCGTGCTCAGTCTGTACTGCTCGAGCGGTGGCAGGCCGGGCAAGGTTCTATACATGCCTGCTGGTAAGCGTGGGCGTGCGGCCATCGAGGCACTTCGGAGCGCCGGGTTGGCCCGGTTTGGAGTCGGAGTTGAGACTGCTGTGTTGCTCACTGAACTGAAGTTGCCAGAACTCAACAAACTTCTGACAGAGTCCGGAGGTCAGCCTGCTCGAACGAGACGGGGGGCGATTGACGCGATAGTCGCAAATGAGAGGGCGGCCAAACTGGCGGCGCGCTCCGTGGGCATCGAAGACTACTTTGTGCTCGAGCCGCTACCAGTTGAGATGTCGTCGATTTCGATCGCTCGAATTCAAGCAAGGTGCAGATACTATCGCGCGCTCGCGCAACTCTTGCTCATGGACTTGACTGCGGAACGACTGTACCGAGACATGCTCAGGCAAGGGGAGGGTGAGGTGTCCCAGGCAGGGTGGGAGGTCAGTGCGGCGCTCGATGAACATTGCTGCGTCGATTGTAGGGAGCAAGCGGGAACATGGACGGCGGAGTTCATGAGGAGGTCGTTGGGCTTGTTTCCATGGTTGGCGGTGATTCAGCTGCTAATGTTTGCCCTCTCCAGCGTTTCCTGATGCGGTTCATGAGGTCAGGCAGGTCTCTACGGGCCAGCTTGGCTACACCTGCCTGCCTGCTTGCCTCTCGTAGGAAGACCCGAACGCGGGCCATGTCCTCGGGTGTGCGTGTTCCAATGAAGGCTTCGCCGGGAAGCGTCTTGAGATTTAGCAGCAGTCCTTCAGTGGGCGCATTGCGAATGAATCGTGCTCCGGGATTCGGGTTCTTTGCCAGCTGACGTTCCAGAGCTTTGAGGACTGCGAGCAATCGCTCTGTGCCGTTGTTGGTGGCGGGTATTCGTGGGTTTGTGTAGCAGTGGAACAGGTTGTAGAACTGACTCTGGGTTACTCCAAATGCCTCGACGAGGAAGGGGAGAACAGGGTCGTCCGGAGAGTCGTCGAGGCGTCTCATGTTCGCGACCCACTTGCCCTGGAGTTCTCGCAGGAGACGCTTTCGCTCGTTCTTTGGTGTCCCTTGGCCGAAGAGGATGTTTCCGACTGTCCAAATGTCCGCATAGTAGCTCCGGAGCCAGTTCTCCTTGTCGCGTAACTCGGGAGTAATCACAAGGAGCTGCAGAAGTCGAGTCAAACAGGCCCCCCTTTTTCCCGGGCCATTTCTGCCAGGTTCCGCTGCAGCTCGACGGGCGCATTCCCGAAAAGGTGGAAGAGTTCGGAGGGGGCGGGGCGCATGGTAGTTTTGCCATATTGCGCCGCCATTTTGGCTGGGCTGACTGGGGTGGCGTGATCTCATAGGCGAGCATGGTATTTCTGCCACATGCCG
>JACQFO010000013.1 GCA_016200025.1 Nitrososphaerota archaeon | reverse complement strand
CTTGCGGAGTCCTACCAGTCTGGCGAGTTTGGAGAACGCGCCGCCGGTGATGTGGCCTATCCCGTGGACATCCGCAGACCGGCAGGCGGCGAGCGTCGGCTTGACGTAGATGCGCGTGGGCGTCAGCAGGGCGTCTCCTAGGCTCGTTCCCAGGCCGCGAGACCGTGACTTTAGCGGAGTTCTGGCCACTATCCTCCTAGCCAGGGTGTAGCCGTTGGAGTGGAGGCCCGAGCTCTCGACCCCCATGACAGTGTCGCCCGCAACAATGCCCGAGCCGTCGACGATCGCGCTCTTCTTCACAAGTCCTGCTCCCATTGAGGCGAGGTCGAAGCCGTTCCCGCGCAGTCCCTTGACGATGTCCCCGAGGATTGCCGTCTCTCCTCCTACGATTGCAGTCCCGGACAGCCTGGCGCCTTCGGTCAGGCCCTTCGAGAGCTCTGAGACGAGGTGGTCGTTCTCTTTCTGCAGGGCAATGTAGTCCAGTAGGGCCACGGGTTCTGCCCCGAGGCAGATCAGGTCGTTCGCTGTCATGGCTACGCAGTCGATACCGATGGTGTCGAATTTGTCCAGTCTCTGAGCAATCAGGACCTTGGAACCTGCGCCGTCGGTGTGGAGGGCGAGGGCCGAGTCGCCCCCGAGGTCGATGAGGCCCGCGTAGTGACCGATGGGGATGATTGGAGCCCCGACCCTGCCCGCCCTGTTGGCGAAGGTGCTCCCTAGCTGGCTGGCCAGAGACGCCTGGATTTTTCCCACTTTGCGCAGGTCGACGCCTGCCTTCGAGTAGGAAATTCGTGCCAGGGAGGCGGCCACCGCCTAGAGCCGCTTTCCCGAGAGGCTCTCGTAGACCGCAGTGTATCTTCTCACTGTCTCTTCGACGAGCCAAGCGGGGAGTTCGGGTGGAGCAGGCGGATGCTGATCCGATTTCCTGGCATTGTCCAAGGACGACTTGTAACCCTCCGAAATCAGCCAGTCCCTTATCGGTTGCTTGTCGTAGCTCTTCTGGGGCCTGCCCGGGGCGTAGGACTTTGCGGGCCACATCCTGAACTCATCGGGGCCTATGGAGTCTCCGAGGATTATCTTCCCGGTGTCGTCCTTCCCGAATTCTAGCTTGATGTCCGCGAGGATGAAACCCGCGGCCGAGGCGCTCCTGCCCAGCTTATCGAAGATCTCGAAGGACGTGCGCTTGAGCTGCTGGACTTCAGCGGGGCTCGCCCTTCCCTCTCTCACGATGTCTGATTCGGTGATCGGCTCGTCCTTGAGGTCGGACTTCGTTGTGGGGTCGAAGTACGGCTCGGGGAGCTTAGAGGCGAGGACCTTGTCCACTGGGAGGACGACCTGCCCTGTGGAGACCCGTTCCATCAGGCTGCCGTAGAGGTATCCTCTTACCACGCACTCGACCATTATCATGGACATCTTCTTGACCACTATGGTGTCCGGGCCGGCAAGCTTCACCATGTGGTGCGGGACGCCGAGCGTCTCGAAGAAGTGGGCTCCAAGCTTGCAGAGTACCTCGCCCTTGCGAGGAATCTTCGTTGGGAGTGTTACGTCGAAGGCAGATACTCTGTCGGTGAAGTGGAAGAGGAGGTGCTCGCTGTCGAGTTCGTAGATGTCCTTCACCTTTCCCGAGCGGATGAAGGTGCCTTGGGGCATCATTTCCAAGAGTCCCTCATCTTCGATATCCTTCCTCGCAGGCCTTCGTCCCTGGTGGCGAGGATTTCGGCGGCCAGAATCCCAGCGTTCCTTCCGTTGTCTATGCCCACTGATGCTACTGGGACGCCCGGAGGCATCTGGACTATTGAGAGCAAAGAGTCCAGCCCGTTGAGCTTTACGTTGACCGGCACGCCGATCACAGGCTTCGTGGTCATCGAGGCCAGGACCCCGGGAAGATGTGCTGAGAGACCTGCCACGGCCACGAAGACGTCGGCGGACGACCCCGAAACGTACTGTCTCAGCTTCTCAGGGTTCCTATGGGCGGAGATGAACTGGACCTCGTGGGTGACCTCGAGCTCGGCGAGGGCCTTGGAGACGTCGTCGGTGATTGCCTGGTCGCTCTTGCTTCCCGCAATGATTGCGACTGACACTGTCACTTCGCCTCCATCCTGACGATCCTCCTCTCTGTGATGATCACATCGAGCCTTTCGTCGTCCGAGTCCTGGGGGATTGTCGGGAATCTCTGCGATTCGAGGGCCAAGCCTGCGGCTAGGGACCTTCCCCTGGACTTCAAAGCCTTGTCGAAGTAGCCCCGGCCGTACCCCAGCCTGTTGCCCTTCTCGTCCCAGGCCACGACTGGGACTAGGACCACCTCGGATTCGCTCAGTGGGCGGCTGGGTGCGCTTCCCCGAGGCTCAAGGATGCCGAAGGAGCCTGGAGAGAGTTCGGAGAGGGAGTGAATCTCGCAGAAGCTCAAACTCTCGGAGGTTAGGTCGACCCGCGGCACGAGGACGTTCTTGCCGGACGAAAGGGCCTGTTCTATGATACCCGACGTCTGAACTTCGTCCTTCTTCGCGGAATAGGACGCCACGGTCTTCGCCCTCGCGTACTCAGGGAGTCCAAGAAGAACCGTCATGACTTCGGCGCTCTGCGCCCGGATGCTCTCTCTGGCGAGCGACCGCCTGGATTTCAAGGCGCTCTGCCTGAGGTCGGCCTTGCTCAACCCTGGACCACCGATGAAAGGAGTAGCCCCGACTGCCTGGACGCGGCTATCAGGGTGTTCTGCATCAGCATTATGACAGTCATGGGGCCGACGCCTCCTGGAACCGGAGTGATGAACGAAGCCTTCTTGGAGACTGCTTCGAAGTCCGCGTCGCCGACGAGCTTTCCGTCCACGCGGTTCATGGCAACGTCGATGACGACCGCTCCATCCTTCACCATTGGCCCGGTGAGGACGAAACCCGGGCGCCTGCCCACTGCCGTGATCACGATGTCGGCGCGCCTCGTCGTAGATGCAAGGTCTGTAGATTTGGAATGGCACATTGTCACGGTCGCGTCCTCGGTGAGGAGCAGGTGGTACAGCGGCTTCCCGACCAGGGGGCTCCTGTTGACTATGACGACCGAAGACGACGCGATTGGGACCTTGTAGTGGTGCAGCAATTCCATCACCCCCTTCGGCGTGCAGGGCACGAGGTCGGACTGTCCGTAGAAGAGACGCCCGGTGTTGGTGGAGGTCAGGCCGTCGACGTCCTTCTCGGGGCTGATCCGCTCGATCATCTTCCGCTCGCTGAACTGGTGTGGCAGGGGCAGCTGAAGTAGGATTCCATCGACCCGCCTGTCCCTGTTGAGGCCCTCGATGAGCGAGACCAGCTCCTCCTCGCTGGCGTCAGCCGGGAGCGAGTGGCTCTGAGAAGCGATCCCGGTCTTCTGCGCGGCCTTGTGCTTGCTGCCGAGGTAGACCTTGGAAGAGGGGTCGTCTCCGACCAGTATCGTAGCGAGGGTGGGCTCCTTGCCTTGGGCCTTCATCCTGGAGACATCCGCAGTGATCTTCTCGGCCATCTTGGATGAGAGCGCCCTGCCGTCCATGAGGGTGGCGGTCATTTCTTTACCTGGACGCCCCGACCCACGATTCTCAGCCTGCCCTGCACGAAGAGCCCGACCGCTTCGGGATAGGCCCTGTGCTCCTGCCTGAGTATCCTGGCCGAGAGGGAGTCTTCGTCGTCTCCCTCCTTCACGGGGACTGCCTTCTGTATGATTATCGGGCCGGCGTCCACCTCGGGGACGACGAAATGGACTGTGCACCCGGAGACCTTGACACCACGGTCGATGGCCTGGCCCTGGGCGTTCAGCCCGGGAAAGGCTGGGAGGAGCGACGGGTGTATGTTCATGATTCTCCCCCTGTACAGTTCGACGAAGCTCGCTGGTAGGACCTTCATGAACCCGGCGAGGAGGACCAGACCTTCCTTCCGCGTTACGCCGTGGCTTTCCAGAATTGTTGCCAGGCTCGCGCCGAGTCTGTCGGGGGAGTCGGAGCCCGGAGGCAGGGCGACGGCCTTCACGCCGTACCTTCTGGCCACCCGGAGGGCCCTCGCTTCTGGTCTGTTGCTGATCACTACTGAGACGCGGGCCCCCTTTATCGGGCCGCTGCCTGTCGATTTGAGGATGGACTCGAGGTTGGAGCCACGGCCGGAGACCAGGACGCCTATGCGAATCAAGGCTTGGTGCCGACCTCCGCGGGCGCGCTAAGGGCTTGCGGCGCCGTCAGCTTGGAGTAGTCGCCGTTGATGCATGCGAAGCAAAGGCTGTCCTCGGGGAGCCCGATGGCCTCGCTGAGTCCTTCGATGTCGTTGTAGAAGAACTCGTCCGCTCCAATGGCCTTGGCGACCTTCGAGGCGGTTTCCGCCACCGAGTCCTGCTCGCCAGCCACCTGGTGGACGAGAAGCTCTTCCTTGCTGGGGAAGTCGATGCCCATGAAGCACGGATGACGGATTGGGGGGAAGGTGACCGCCATCTTCACTGACTTGGCTCCGGCTTTCCTCAGGGACTTTACTATGACCTTCGAGCTTGTGCCCCGCACCAGGCTGTCGTCGACGACGATCACATCCCTGCCCTGGATTGCCTCGCGGATGGGGATGATTCTCTTCACCACATCCTCGCGCCCTCGCTGGCCCGGTTCGATGAAACTCCTGATGCTCCCCTTTCTGCTGTACCTGTCCTTCATGAGCCCCTCGTCCATGGGGATGTGGCTCTCCACTGAGAACCCCAGCGCGGAGGGCCGGGCGGAGTCGGGGACTGGAATCACGACGTCTCCGGTTGACTGGGACTTCCTTGAAAGGACCCGGCCCACCTTCTTCCTGGCTTCGTAGACCGAGACCCCGTTGACCCTCGAGGATGGGTGGGCGAAGTAGGTGTACTCGAAGGAGCAATAGGCTGTGGGCACCTTTGGTGCGAACCTGAACGATTCGGGCTGCCCGTCGCCGGAGCCGAACTTCACTATCTCGCCAGGTTCGACGTCGCGGACGAAGTCAGCCCCGACCGCGGACAGGGCACAGCTCTCCGAGGCGGCGATGTAGGTCTTCGACCCCTCGTGCCAGCCGAGGCACAGGGGCCTGTAACCCCGGGGGTCCCTGACTGCGAAGACGTTCCCCAGGGAGTCGACGATGACGAAACAGTACGCCCCCACCAGCTCCATGGACAGCTTCTGCATCGATGCGAACATGTCGTTGCCATCTTTCAGGTAGTGGAGGAGTCGATACCCCGCGGCCCTGGTGTCTGATTCGCAGGAGAGCCCGAACTCCTCCTGGACGGGGGCGACCAGGCGGTCGAAGTCGACGAGGGTGCCGTTGTGGGCTATGGAGAAGGACGAGTCTATCTGGATGGGCTGGGCGTTGTCGAGGACCGACCTGCCCTTCGTGGAGTACCTTACGTGCCCTATTGCCGAGCTGCCCCTGTAGGAGGAGAGCTGGCCTGTTTCGAGTTGCCAGTTGGCGACAAGGCCCATCTTCCTGAAGACAGGTTTGCCGGCGACCGCGACGCCCCAGGATTCCTGGCCTCTGTGCTGGAGAGCCTCAAGGCCCTGGAGGGTCCTCCTGACCACGTCCTGGCCGCTCGCGGACCGGGCCGCGAAGAGGCCACACTTCTCTTTGGCGTCCATCAGTTCATCATCTCCGGGAGTGGGGCCGACCATGCGTTCTGTAGCGATCGGACGGATGTGCTTACAAGAGTCTTCTTTCCGGCGGAAATCGAGAACCGCCCCCCGCCTGTCTTCCCGATCAGTGAATAGGGCACCCGCGAGGCGGAGAGCAGTGATGCTGCCTGCTTCGCCTTTGACGTCGAAAAGACAAACCTGCCGTGGGACTCGGAAAAGAGCGCCTCCGCGGAGGTGAGCGGGTTGCCGACTATGGCGGAGATATCCGCAGCGTACCCGACCCCTTGGCCGATGGACATTTCGGCGAGGGCGACCCCGAGGCCCCCCTTCGAACAGTCGTGGACCGACCGCGTCAGACCCTTCCTGATTAGTTTCAACAAGGCCTTGTAGGTTCGAGAATCTCTAGGCGCGTCCGGCCGGGGCACGGAGCCGCCCGAGGTGCGCAATACGTTCTCGAAGTATTCCGAGCCTCCGAGCTCGGGCTTCGTGTCGCCGAGGAGGAAGACCGTCTCGCCTTCGGACTGGAAGGACTGCGACATCCGAGGGCTCGCTTTCGGGGCAAGGCCCACGACCATGGCGACTGGGGAGGGTTTGATGGGGCGCCCCGAGGCCTCGTCCTCGTTGTAGAAGCTCACCTTCCCTCCTACTACCGGCAGAGGGAGGCTCGCGCAGTATTCTGCAATGCCCTCGACGGCCTCCTTGAACGACCAGTAGACATCGGGGTCGGAGGGGTCGCCGAACTGCAGGTGGTCGACCATGGCTATCGGCTCGGCCCCGAGTGCCACCACGTTCCTGCAGGCCTCGGCGACGCACCCGGCAGCCCCATGCCTCGGGTCGTGGTGGCTGTGTTTGCTGTTCCCGTCGGCCTTGATTGCGAGCATGGAGCCGTTGGGGAGTCTCATGAGCGCGGCGTCTGCCGCTCCGGGCTTCACGACTGTGTTGGTGCCCACCTCGTGGTCGTATTGTTCGTAGACCCATCTCTTGCTGGAGACGTTGGGGAGTCGAAGTAGCGCAAGGAGGGTGGTGCTGATTTCGGGATCGCGGCGCTGTGCTTCGGCCCGCCGCGCCGGTATCGGTCTCCTGACCCTGCGAGGCACCAGTGGCGCGTTCGCGACCATCCTGGCAGGGAGGTCCACGATCTTCCGTCCGTTCCATCTTATCTTCAAGGCGCCGTCTCCTGTGACCGAGCCGATGACTGCGTAGGGGACCTCGTATTTGTCGAGCGCT
>JACQFO010000076.1 GCA_016200025.1 Nitrososphaerota archaeon | reverse complement strand
ACGAACTCGCAGGAAGGTTCGGTATTTAGCGGCTACCATCGAGTCACTTAAAGCCCGACGCAATCAGGCGCTCCTTGTTGGCGAGCATCAAGCCCTACGGCCTCATAGTCACGCTGTCGGTGATCTGGGGCCTCGCCTTCGTTGCGATCAGGCAGGCCGACTTCGAGCTCGACTCCAACAACCTGACGCTTCTGAGGTGGCTCATCGTAGCCGCCGCCTTCCTCGCGCTGTACCCGGTCATGGTCAAGCCCAAGGCGAGGTTCGATAGGAAGGACTTCGCCAGGCTGCTGGTCGTGGCGCTGACGAGCGTCGCGATCTACCACCTGTCCCTCAACGCCGCTGAGAAGGTGGTGAACGCCTCCCTGGCTGGCCTCCTGATCTCGCTGGCGCCCCTCACCACGGTCTTGCTTTCGTCCGTGGTCCTGCACGAGAAGCTCACTCTGAAGATCTGGGGAGCCCTTGCCCTGGCGGTCGCTGGAGCCTTCGTGATCTCGAGCCCGGACCTTTCGTTCACCGGGACCGCGGTGGGCCCCGGGCTCGTGGTGGTGGCAGCGCTGGCGGGGGCGGTCTTCACTGTCGCGTCGAAGCCCCTGGTCTCGAAGTACGGGCCCTTCCCAGTGGCTGCCTGGGCGGCCTTCCTGGGGACCGCGATCCTTCTCCCGCTTGCGACACCGAGCCTGGTCGAGCAGTCCCTGGCGCTCTCGGCTCAGGGATGGGCGTCGGTGCTTTACCTGGCGATACTCAGCACGGTCGTGGCCAACATGATCTTCTACACTCTGGTCAGCAGGCAGGCGGTCTCGAAGCTGGGGGTCCAGCTGTACCTGGTCCCGATCGTGAGCGCGGCAGGAGGGGTCCTGATCCTCGGCGAGAACCTGGGCATCGAGATCTTGGCGGGCGGTGCCCTGCTGCTCCTCGCCGTCGGGCTGGGGACGAGTTCGCGCCACTGAGGGGCAATCGTTTTAACCGCGGGGGGGCTGGTCGCCCCGAAGCCGTTTGGAAGACGACGCCGAGCTGGAACTGATAGAGAAGAGAAAGCTGATGGCCATGAGGAGGAGGCTCGAGAGCCGGGCCCCGCCGGCCAAGGAGGAGAAGGGCGACAGGCAGGTCCTGGAGGAGGTGCTCTACGACAGGGGCGGCGAGGTCCTCGAGGCTGCGTACTCGTTCTATCCCAGGGAGACGGAGAGGATGGTCAGGGAGCTGGCCGGACTGGTGAGGAGCGGGAGGCTCACGGAGAAGGTCTCGGGCGGGGAGCTGTACTCGATCTTCAGGCAGCTGGGGCTGAGGTGGGCTGCCGGGGAGCGGGTACGTGGGGAAGCTGGCCGCTGACCACATGGTCGACGTCTTCGGGCTCAAGAAGGTCGCGGAGTATTCGAGCGAGAGCTTTCCCCCCCAGGTCAACGTGAAAGCCGACGGGACGGTGGAGGAGCAGAAGGGGGCGCTGTACTTCGGGCCGGTCAAGAGGGGGATGAGCCTCCTGGTCTTCACTGCCGACGCACAGCCTTCGAGCTCGGAGGGGGAGTACGAGCTCTCCGACGCGGTCGTGGGGTTCGCGAAGAAGTGCGGGGTCAAGAGGGTCTACACGCTGGCCGCCTACATCACCGGGTCCTTCTCTGCCTCGCCGAAGGTCTACGGGGCGGGGACGTCGAAGGGGATGCTGGAGTCGCTCACCGAGGGAGGGGCCACGCTGATGAAGGACGGCGGCATCAGCGGGATGAACGGGCTGCTCATCGGGGTCGCGGCCCTCAGAGGCCTAGAGGGCGGGTGCCTGCTCGGCGAGACTTCGGGGTACGTGGTCGACGCCGGGGCGTCGAAGTCGGTGCTGGAGGTCTTCTCCAAGGTCGTGGGCTTCCCGGTGGACACGTCGAAGCTGAAGGAGAAGGCGGAGGAGACGCAGAAGGTGATCAGCCAGCTCCAGGCAATGGCGGACCAGGCCCAGGAGACGCAGCCGCAGCCCAGGCGCGAGCCGAGGCCCGGATACATAGGGTAGCCGCTAGAACGGGAAGAAGTCCGGGAAGGTCACGTGGAAGCTCCGGACCAGCACGAAGTCGAGGATCAGCAGGATCAGCCAGGCGAGGATGACTATGCCCAGGGCGCCGAGCCAGCCCGTCTCGAAGGAGGACTTGTAGATGGCGAGCCAAACGATGACAGCTATGATCGTAGCAAGGGGAAGTGCAGAGTCGGGGAGGACCACCCCCAGGAAGAAGCCCACGAGCCAGTAGACGATGAAGTAGGCGATGCCGCCGCCGAGGGTCGCGCCCATGGCCGCCCCGAAGCCGGACTTGCCGTGGGTGATGGCCTTGCCGGCGAAGTAGACGGGTATGGAGATTATCGCCCAGAGGATCACCAGGCCGATTACGAAGACCAGGACGCCCAGCAGGTCGGACGGGAGCGTGGGTATGGAGACCAAGCTGCGAAACGTGTTTCGGTCGGAGGTTCGATATTTAATCCTGAGCCGCCGTAGGTGCGAGGGTCAGCCCTTGATGTTGCCCACTGGGCGCAGGGCTACGACCTTCTTCGAGATGCCCGCCCTGTCCATGGTCTCGACGACCTCGGAGATGTCCTTGTAGGCCATGCCCGCCTCTTCGGCGAGGCCGTCCATTGTGGCGGCCTTCACGTAGATCCCCCGGTCGAGCATCCTCTTTTGGAGGTCGGCGCCGCGGACCTCGCGCTTCGCCTGGGTCCTGGACATGGTCCTGCCGGAGCCGTGGGCTGTGGACCCGAAGGTCTCCTCCATGGCCTCCTGGGTCCCCACGAGCAGGTAGGAGCCGGTCTCCATGGAGCCGCCGATGATCACGGGCTGGCCGATGCTTCGGTAGGGAGCGGGTATGTCTGGGTGCCCCGGTCCGAAGCTCCTCGTGGCGCCCTTCCTGTGGACGAGGAGGTCCTTGCTCGTCTTGTCGTAGGTGTGGCGCTCGACCTTGGCCACGTTGTGGCAGACATCGTAGATCAGGTGCATGTCGAGGGCCTCGGCGTCCTTGTGGAAGACCTTGGAGAAGGCCTCCCGGACGCTCTGGACTATGATCTGCCTGTTGGTGAAGGCCATGTTGGCTGCGCAGACCATGGCGCCGTAGTAGTCCTTGCCCTCCTTGGAGGAGAAGGGGGCGCAGGCGAGCTCGCGGTCCCGGACTGCGATGTTGTACTTCTTCATCGCTCCGTCGAAGATGCGAAGGTAGTCGCTTCCGATCTGGTGCCCGAAGCCGCGGCTCCCGCAGTGGACCATCACGAGGACCTGGTCGTCGTGGACTATGCCGAAGTGCTTGGAGAGGGCCGGGTCGAAGAACCGGGATGGGTCTACGACCTGGATCTCGAGGTAGTGGTTCCCTGAGCCCAGGGTGCCCAGCTGGCCGATGCCCCGGCTCTTCGCTTGACGGCTTACCTTGGTGGGGTCGGCGCCCTTGATGAAGCCGCCCTCCTCGACGTGTGACGGGTCGTCCTCCCAGGCGTGCCCGTTTTCTGCGCACCACTTCACGCCGAACCTCATTATCTCGTCGAATTGTGACTCTGTCACCCTGAGGAAGCCCTTCACGCCCACTCCCGCGGGGACAAGCCTGAACATGAGGTCCACGAGCTCTTTTACCTTTGTTTTCACCTCTGGAAAGCGCAAGTTGGTTCGAATCAGGCGCATTCCACAATTGGAGACTACGACGCCCTCTGCGACAAAGTTGTGGTTTGAATCGTCTATCGTTACGTCGTAGACGTTCCCCTCGTAGGGGAGCGATTCGATGGAATGGACGGCGTCATAGACGAGACCGGACTTCGCCAGCTCGAACTTCTCTGAAAAAGCTTCGAGCTTGGTCGCCTGCCAGGCTCTCGCGGTTCCTCTGGTGCTCCAGATTGAATGACGGATGAAGCTCGGGCCGGCCGAGCCGGTTGCCAGCGACTCGATTATCTTGTGCGCGGGCGCTCCGGAAGAATACATGGCGATTGCCTCTTGGCGGATCTTGTTCCTCTCGTCTCTGGCCATCTGGATGTAAGCAAGATAACATGACGCGACGCTGGCGAGCCTCTGCTTCTCCCTGTTGTAGAGATAGCCGACCCTGGAGAAGAACCTCCTGATGTTTTCCGTGTTCGAGAGGATCCCGACCCGGAACCCGACCGAGCGGCCCTGGACTCCTTCGTAGTCGTAACCCTCGACCCTGGCAGGGGGGGAGGTTTGGACGCCGAGCGAAGACAGGATGGTTCGAAAGGCCTCGAGCAGGCCGATCGCGTCCGGCGCCAGAGACTCCAGCTTGTTGGCGCTGAAGAGGGGCATCTGGAAGTCGTAGCCGTTGACCGTGCGCGGCCTGGAGAGCTCAGCGCCGAAGAAGGCGGCGACAAAGAGCTTCTTCTGCCAGTCTTCCGAAACGAAGAGCCATGCGGGGAGGCCGTAGGCTTGGGCTGCTTTCTTCCCGTAGGGAGCCCCCATGGCTACAAGGAGGACTGCGAGGGCCGTGGATGACGACTGCAGCGAGGACTCCTCGAAGTCGAACTCGGGAACACCGTAGGCCGTCTTGATCTTGTGGTGCCGCTGCCTGGTGAAGGAGTGAGAGCGGAAGCCCAGGGCCGAGAGGTCCGCTTGGATGTCTGACAGGTCCTCGGCCTTCCCATAGAACGACGCGTATTGCCCCTTTTCGACGTCGGGGATCGAACCGTCGCCGAAGACGAAACCAAGGACTTTGAGGAGTTGGACCATCTTCGGATCCTGCAACGTCAGATGGGAGAGGCCGCGCTCCCTGAGCCGGGCAAGCACCTGATTTCTCGCATTGCCGTTGTCAGTGATTCCCAACCGCTCCATGGCCGCGAGGATAGAATCTTCGGAGACTATCTCCAGGCCTTGGGGTCGGGTGTAAGGTATGCCGTCGATTCCGCTGG
>JACQFO010000003.1 GCA_016200025.1 Nitrososphaerota archaeon | reverse complement strand
GTACCTACCCTTCCCGATCCCACTGAAGACCAACCCCCGAAGCTTCAAGCCTAGTGCCCGCCCCCTTGCGTCCCCGATAAAAGCCTCCGATGGGCTTATCTAGAATCAGACCCTCCTCGCCCAGCCAATGGCTGACCAGGAGATGCTCGTTCTGGTAGACGAAAACGACAACGAAATCGGCGTCGACACCAGGGAGAACTGCCACAGCGGCAACGGCAAGCGCCACAGGGCCTACACTGTCCTCCTCTTCCACCGAGGGGAGATGCTGCTCCAGCGGCGCAGCTCGAAGAAGCTCCTTTGGCCCGGCGCCTGGGACGTCTCCTATACCAGCCACGTCTATCCCGGGGAGTCCTACCACCAGGCCTCAGCCAGGAAGGCTCTCCAAGAGCTGAACGCCCGCGTCGGCGACCTCGAAGACGTCCACTCCTTCGTCTATTTCGCTCCGCAGGGGGGCAACGCCGAGAACGAATTCTGCAGGGTCCTCGTTGGCGACTTCGACGGAAAGATAATTCCAAACCCTGGCGAGATCATGGCAGTCCGCTGGGCGGCCCCGTCCGAAATCAAAGCGGAGCTGGAGACGCACCCTGAGCGTTTCACTCCGTGGTTCAAGCTCTCCTTCGAGGGCCTCCTCAAGAACCCGGCAGCCAGCAGGTACGGGGCCTAGCGCCTACTCAAGCGGCTTGGCTTCGGCCTCAAGAAGGCCAGCCACAGTCTTCAGCGACTCCTCCAGAGCCTCTTCCTCTCCCGCGTCTGTGGAGAACGAAGCTGCCGTCGCATGCCCTCCACCGTGCCCCCCGAGCTTCTTCGCAACGGCCTCCGCGACCTGAGTCCCGAGTTGCAGCCCCGTTGCTCCGGAGAACCTCTGCGTCGACCTCATGCTGACCCTGGTCTCCCCCTCGGCCTCTCCGCCCACCAGGGCCACATCCGCCCCCAAATACAGCAGTGCACGGGCCACATGCGCCTGGAAGGATCCCACCAGGCTCGTGGCAGCGACCCAGGTGCCGAGCCTGTAGATCTTCAGCCTCTGGGCTCCCTTCAGCTTCGCAAGGACCTCGCCGTAGTCAGGCTCGCTCCTGAGCTCCCTCCTGGCCACGGCTATGTCTGCGCCAGAGTCCAGGAGCCCGACTACCGCCTTCAGACCGGCCGGGCCCGCGATCGTGAGGTGGGATGAATCGAACATTATCGCCTCGAGGAGCGCCTGGGCCGTCTTCGCATCGACCTCGACCTTGGCCTCGGAGAACAGGGAGTAGACGACCTCCGCAGCCGAGGTGGCGCCCTCGTCCACCACGACATGGTCGTAGGCGTCCCTGTCCCTGAGCGGATGGTGGTCGACGAGCACTTTGACCCCCTTGCTCGCCTTCAATTTGTCCAGCCATCCCTTCAGGAGCTCCGTGTCTCCGACGTCCACGGCGACGAAAATGTCGTATTCCTCCTCGCTCTCCTCAACGACCCTGTGGGGAAACCTCCTGCTTAGCCTGCGGGTGAGGGTCGTCATTCCCTCCGGCGTCACGATGTCCACTTCGCACCCTGGAGCCAGAGCCCTCAGCAGAAAGGAGACCGCGTAGGCAGAGAGGTAGGCGTCCGCGTCTGCGTTCCTGTGGCAGATTACGGCCGCTCTATGTATTTGCTCCGGGTCTAGGAACGGGAACCCGCCCTGCCGTGTCCCCTTCGACAACTCGCGCCCGCTACCTAGGCGTCCCCGGGTGGCTGGGCCTGCGAAGGCTTTCCCTTCACAGCGTCGTCAATCTTGGCCTGCAGGTCCTTCAGGCTCTCCCTGAACCTCGACTCCTGCTTCGTCAAGACCATCTTCCTCGTGTTTCCGAGCTCCTTCTTTTCCGTCAGCTCTTTCACGACCGCATCCTTCTGTACCTTCACCAGGAGGTTCCCGGCGAACTTGTAGATTGCTTCGGAATCCACGGCCTTTCCCAACTCTTCCAGCGCCTTTTCAGTCTCGCCCAGCTCCATCTCCACCTGCTGCTTCTGCACCAGGACCGCCTGCAGGTTCTGCTGCACCTGGTCGTACCTAGCGAGCTGTTCTCTGAGGTAGGGCGGAAGCTCGGGCTGGCTCAATTTTCGTGACGACGACCTCACTCGTTACTTAAAGCCTTTCGGCGTTTCAAGGATTCCTCTGAGCTTTTCGAGTACCTCATGCGCCCTCTCCGCGATTTCCGCTGGCTCCTCGCCCTTCAGCTTCAGCTCGCAGCTTCCGCCCCTGACCACCGCCCATGGTATGGATGCCTTCACCCTCGCCGCCGTGACCCTGTCGGCCGCGAACCTTATGGTTAGGTCTACGGACTCTATCGGCTTATCTTGACCTTGCCTGGGAAAGGTCGAAAGCGCCTCCTGCCACTGTATATCCGCAGGACTTGCACTTCCAGATCCCAGAAGCTTCTCTCCTGAGCTTCATGCTCGAGCACGAAGGGCACTCCCTCGCGGCCTTCAGAGTCCTGAAAATCCTCGAGTACCTCTTCCTGAGCGTACCGCCATATTTCGCGCCCAGGCCGCTGATGAGCTCCTTCTTCCTCGGCATTACTTTGCGGCCTCCAGTATCTTCGCCCTGATCTCCTTGCCGATCTTGATCGAAGTGTCGGCGGCCTCGAGGACCTGCTCCGCGGTAATCGTGCTCGCTTCTCCCTTCTGGCTCGCGCAGACGTTCCCCTCGTCGTCGGTCGTGATCGTGATGCGCATGTCCATCACGCCCTCTTCCTCGGAGTTGGGGTCGACGATGAGCGTGCCGCCTATCCTCGCCACGGTCACCGAGACAGGGGTCCTCTCCACGGGGACCGGGACCCATTCGTCGGTGGCAACGACCTTGTCCCCCTCCACCTTGTGCTTCTTCATCTTGGCCGTCCTCAGGGCTGAGACGACGGCGTAGCTCACGGCATCGAAGAGGTTGCCGTCGACGTTCATTATGTTGACGTCTACAAAG
>JACQFO010000067.1 GCA_016200025.1 Nitrososphaerota archaeon | reverse complement strand
CGTCGGCCCGCAAGAAGCATGAAAAGAGGTGCGTCTTCCGTAAGGGACATGCACAGTATTGTGAGCGCTTCACCCTGGGAGCCCGGCGACAGATCTTGCAGACTCCGGCGGAGGCCATCGGGGTCACGTAAACGATAAAGGAAAGCGTCCACTCGTACTCTGTTTCGGGGTGTGCGGAGCTGGTCCCAGGCAAGCCGCGCCTCATGGGTCATGGCACCCCTTTCCATGAGAGTAAAGGACGCGTCCATTATCTCGTCGGCGGACGATACTGGCGTAATCCCGGCCTGGCGAAGGGCCAGATAAGGCGCGACGGCGTCCCGCGTCGAAAGCGGATCTGCCACGAGACCGTCACTGGCGAGGCCATTCGCCCACGGGAGCCCATTGAGGAGCTTCGCGAGCCGCTGGCGGCGGTCGTCCGAGTCGAAGAGTGCCTCCTCGATTTCGTACCAATCGACGGCAGCGCTCCACTCTCCTTTCGCCTCGTGGAACCTGCCCTTCGCGTAGGCGTGGTGCGGGTGGGCATCCTGGTAGTCCAGGCACTTGTTGTACGCGTTTGCGGCAGCCTTCCAGTCCTCTCTCGCCTCGGCGATCTGCCCAGCCGCGTAGCAGGCCCTGCAAGTGACGTCCCGATAGGACTCGTCCAAGTCTCCAAGGAAGGATACGACCGCCGGCCAATTTGCGTTTTCTTCCGCCACGCGTGCCTTCGCGTAAGCTAGTCGGCTCGTCATGTCCTGGTAATCTGGCGGCAGACGCTCGTAGGCGGCGACGGCCTCCGTCCAACGAGACGAAACCTCATGGAAGCGACCTTGTGCGTAAGGGAACCGCAACACAACGTCCTCGTAGGCCGATGGGAGCTTAGCGAAGGCATGGAAGACCGTTTCCCAGTCCTCGGAGACTTCACCGGCTCGCCCTGTCGCGTAGCCATGCCGGTACTCCAAGTCGCGGAAGGGACCCGGGATACCTTCATATGTCACAAGCGCCAAGTTCCAATCCCCCTGACTCTCGTGCAGGCGCGCCTGTGCATAGCGGCGAAGGCAGCCCACCTCGCCGTCGCGGTAACCGTCAGGGACGTCGAGCAGATCTTCCAGTATCCCGGTCCACCGTCCCCGCTTCTCGTCGAGACGAGCCCTCGCGTAACGCCTGAGAGGTCCAACTTGGCCATCCCGGTACGTGTCAGGCAAGTCTCCGAAGCCCTCCGTGAGGGAACTCCAGTCTTCTCGGCTTTCTGCCTCGAGCCCGCGTGCGTACAGGACACGTTCTCGGATATCTGAGTACCCTTGCGGCAAGATCACTTGCTCACTGAGCTGGGTCAACAATCTCAAAGCCTCTCCCCAGTCCGCCAGCGCCTCCGCTTGCCGAGCGCTTACGTAACACTCGCGGAGACCGGCGTCGCGGAAGCCGTGAAGGCTCGTGGCTCTGTAGGCATCCACGGCATCGCTCCATTGTTCCTTGTACTCTGCAGCCCTACCTCGGGCGTAGACACAGCGAGGCTCAACGTCGGCGAACCCCTGGGGCAGGACGGTGAATGCTGCAACGGCATTCTCCCACCGGCTTTCGTTCTCCGCCTGGCAGGCTTGGGAATACTGACGAGCGCAGGCTTCCTCGTACCAGTGCAGGGCGTCCCAGGCGTTGCCGAGACGGTCAAATGTCATCATTGCGACTGTCCAGTTACCCTCGTTCACGGCAGCACGACCGTGGGCATAGAGTGCCCTGGCGACCGTGTCCCTGTGACCGGCAAGATGCGGGGTCACGTAAACTTCCTCGGCGTCGCGCCAGCAGCCTGTGCCCTCAAGTGCCCGGCCACGGGCGTAGGGGAGCCGTAATGCAACGTCATCCCAGTCGAGTCGGAGCTTCTCGTAGGCTTCGATAGCAGTAGCCCAATCGGCCCGATCCTCCTCACGCTCCGCGTCCCGGCCTCGAGCATAATGAAACCGCCGAGTGGCGTCATGAAATGGCGGCGCCATGTTGCGTTCCTCAGCCGCGAATTGGTAGTGAGTAACAGCATCACCCCACTTACCTTGAGTCTCCGCTAATCGCCCCTGCACGTAGCTCATCTGCGATTGAACGTCTCTGTCCTCAGTTTCCCTTTGCTGGATCTCCGCATAGAGAAGGTGTGCCTTTTGCCACTGGCCACGAGACGCGGCATCGACGGCCATCCGGTGGTCCACTTCGCTCCGGAAGCACTGGAAAAGGGAGGCAGGAAGGTGTCTCCTCAGCCCGGCGAGGCGCAAGTGGACGTCGCTCAAGTTTGTGTTGTCGCTTTCCAGGAGTTCGCACAGGGTCTGCACGGGCCGCAAGTTCGGAGCCGCAGCCGACCCTTGGAGCACGAGTTCGCCCCTCGCCTCTTCGAGGATGTGCTCAAAGCTCGCAATGCCCGAACTGTCCCTCAACGCCGCGTCGGCCAAGGTCTTCACGTCATCCCACTGCCGCCTCCATCTCGGTAGTTGGACGGCCAACGTGTAGTCATTAATGCTCTGGGCGCCTCTTTCTCTCACCTCACGAAAAGACTTCTCGGCCTCAGCGAGAGGATCCGAAAGCACGCCGCCGTCGGAAGGGAGCATTTGCACCACCTTGAAGAGCCAACTGTGGCCACAGTCCTCGTGGAGGAAGAAGACTGGAGTGCACCACTCGCATTTGGTCCTACCCAGGTCTGCCATGGCATTCCGCGCAGAGCTGAGGGCCTCGTCGACTGTCAGATTCCCGAAGATACCGCCTAGCAGCGATGCGCTGAACCGGCGCGCGGCAAGATTGGTCACCTCGGTCTGCATACCAACCACAGCAGGTATCCCGGCGCGAATAAGGGCATGGGCGATACCAGCGAACGGCTCCTTTGGTGCAGCCACGGCCCCCAGGCATAGGTTGAGAACAACGAACCGAAGCTGAGGAGCCCCTGCCAAGAGTCCGGCCAAAGTCACACCTGCTACCGGGTCAGGTAGGCCTTCTTCGCTTTCCAATAGCACGTTCACCTGTCTTGCAGCATCGTCGTATTGGCCGTGGGCAATGATTAGAGCGGCCCAAGGGTTATGCATTCTCTTGACCCGCTCACTCAGCTTCGCACGGGTTGCCCCGGGATGATCGGATTGGGAACAGGGGCCGAGACGCTGGAGTACTGAAGGCGCCAGTGCTCGAACAACTCCTGGCAAGGCCCGTTCGATGGACCCAATCTCATTGTCTTCCTCAAGTGGGGGCACCCCTTTAGGACAGGCGACCACGATGAGGACGTCAAGACGGGCCCTAGCGTCGCTTGGCTCGGGAAGACGCAATGGGTGCAGCCCGGTGAGCGTGCGAGCCACGGATAGACGAGGCTGGAGAACTAAGGCCCCAAGTTTGTGATCACGTGGAGAGCAGAGGATTTCAAACGGAATGTCGCCGAGTTCCGAGGGCACTTCGAAACGGACCCGAAGCCCCTTCGGTGCGACCGCGAGCACACTTTGCTCAAGACAGTCTCTGAGAGGTTCAGGGAAGAAGGCGGCAAACAGATCTCGCCCAAGCGCCTGAAGCCCCGACGATAGCGGACTATGAGAGGGGCTCCCACCGAACTCCTCTTGGAGCAGACGGTCGAGTTCCTTCCTGTATTCCCCTGGCTGCCGCGGAAGCGTCACCGCAGCCGCTGCCTGACGAGGCCCATTCGCGAAAACGAGGTAACGGTGGGCACTGGCGTCGATCCGCCACGCTCGAACGCGGAGCTCCTCGTACTCAAGCATCGAAGGACCTTTCTGTCGAGTTCGCTCTCACCTATACCCCTTTCCTGCCAGCACCGCGAGGATTTTCACCTTGTTCAACTGATGCATCGCCGTAGAAACGTGCCCGTATCTGCGCTCCGCCTGATCGAAGACCACGAGGGCGTGGTGATGGTCTCCCTTCTCGGTGAGGCTCATAGCATAACCCATCAGGATGTTGAAGTGATTATTTGCAAGGAGGGTATCATTGGGCAGGAGCTGCAATGCCTCATCAAGGAATCTAAGGGCGGATTCGAACTCTCGTCGATTTGCCAGCTCCACCGCGTGAGCGTTGGAGAACGTACGGAACTCCCCTGTTGCCAGGTCGAGTTGCTTTTGCAGGTTCGGCTTACTCAGGAAGCGTAGGCTCCCCGCCCGTAGGACTAACAGGCATTCTTGCAGGAGCTTTCCCGTATCGTCCGCGGCTCCTTCTCGAAATCGCTCCAAGGCGTAGGCCCTGAGCGCGACACCAAAGTTGACGACCGGGCGAGCTGCATGTGGGTTGAGCTTCACAGCTCGGCGAAGGTCCACAACAGCTGCTTTCCATCGAGGAGGACTCCCGTTGGCGGCAGCGACGCCGCGGTCAGCCAGAAGCTCCGCGAGACGCCCCGCAAGCTTCTGAAAGATGCTTGCATCGAGCATTGCCTTTACAGCCTCGATAAGAGCGATTGCGTCGCCATAGTTCCGCTTCTTCTCAAGCGCCGAGACGCGGGCAAGGATAGTCTCCACTACTCTGTGCTGTGTGGGCTCGTTTTGAGCCAGCGAGCGGGCAAGACGGAGTGCATCGCGCCAGTTAACGGCAGCTCCCTGGAGATCTATCTGCGGTTTTCGGATTGCCGCCTGGGCGAGCGACAAACGCACATCCACGGCAAGTTCCAAGGCGGCCTCTCGAAGCCGCTCGCCCTTGGCCGGGAAAGCGCGAAACGCAGGGTTGCGGCCGTCGAACTCCGGACAGGTCTTGATGCATACTTCTGGCAGCCAGTCGTCCGCACCGGGCGCGATCTCAGGCTTCTGGCGCAATCGCCCACAGCGCGGACAAGGTATCTCGGCGAAGGCGGCAAGGGCCTCCTCATGCTGTTCTGCGTCGAGGAGGGTCTGGATCGGCCCCAGGCTCGAAAAGTATCGTGCAGTTCGAGTCACTTGTGCCGAGTCGGCTTGTCCCTCACTCGGAAGGGATACATCCACGTTCAACAGGAGGTTGAACAGAAAGTGGAGCGGGTCTTCAGTCTTCGAAACTGGATGTGAGGAGCAAGAAACGATGTGGTTGCCTAGGGCGTTTTCCAGACCGAAGAGCCGAACGGCAAGCGGTCCGCACACGACGGTCGCCCCGTTTTGGCCGGTGACCGGGATACCGCCCAGGGAGCGAATTTGCTCTGCCCCTTTCATTTCGCGCAGGAGGAGTCGGCGGACTTTCAACGGATCGCCAGTCCTATCGAAGGCGCGATTGAGTAAGATGCCCACCCGGCCCTCGATCTGTTCTCGAAAGACGACAGCTGCCTCTCCTTCCTCATCCAGGCCATAGCGGTTGTGGAACCTCGCCCGGAGTTCCTTCCAGAAGGCATCACAGTGCAGGAGCATCACCCAGGCGGCGATAGTTCGCTCCCACGTCCCCGATGTCGCCGAGGGGGCTGATGCCCCGTTCTCGGCGACATGCCCGGCGAAGTAGTTACCTAGGAAGAGTGCGTGGGTAAGTATCGCGTTGGTCGGGTCGCGACGCTGGGCAACCTCCAATAGGGCGAGCCCTCTTTCGCGCTCGCCACTGACGACGAGCAGAACCGCAAGGGCGGGACTTACGGACTCCGCCCCGTTTCTCAGAGACTCCGCTTCCTTGAGCGCTGTCGTCGCCGCCACCCACTCACCACGCCTACCTGATTCGACTGCTCTATGATGAAGAAGACGAACAAGCGCTCCTCGCGCGGGAGCAGAGCGGTCGCCATCGCCCAGAAGTGAACGAAGCGTTACGCACGCAGATTCCGTCCGTCCCCGTGCAACCTCCCCCGCGGCCTTCCAGAAGCAAACGTCTGGGGCGGACGAGGTCAGAGCCTCAAGTTCCGCGAGTCGGCCGGCCCGCAGGAGGAGTTCGGCGAAGAGGGCCTCACTTAAGCAACTCCCGGTGGGCTCAGAGGGGCGGGGCGACCCGATGAGCGCGATCGTTTTCTCCCACTGACCCTGTGATAGGAACAGCCCAGCAATCGCCCGGTCCACGCGTTCCTGCACGTCGGCAGTGAGCCCTGAGGCTGCGAGTTCGTTCCGCTCCTTCAGGGCCCGTTCACCCTCGCCCGATCGGGCCAGAGCTCCCACCAGAGCCGCTCGCACCCCCTGGTGGCCCGGGCTTAGCGCCAGTGCCTCCTGGAGAAGCCCTATCGCTTGCCGAGGGTTGCCGTCATGGGTGGCGAGAAGACCAATCAGGTAGGGAAACCTCGCATCGCTCGGCGAAAGCACTCTCCCCCGCTGGAGGTGCCGACGGCCCTCGTCGCGCGTTACCGCGGAACCTATTTTTCGAGCGCCGACTCGCAGTTGGAGTTCAACAAGAACCAATTGGTCATGATCATCGACATCCCCCTCTGCGACGTATGCCTCGAAGTAAGGGAGGGCACCCTCGTGATCTCCACGGATGATCAGATCCCGAGCACATGAATAGCGTGCCAACTTGCAGAGCTGTCTGATTTGGCTTCGCTTGGGATAGCGCTGGCGAAGACGGTCCCAGGACTCGTGACACTCTTGGTACCGCCCCGTCTGATACGACACCCAACCATTATAAAAGAGAATCGTGTCGTCGACGGCACCTTCGCGGAGTCCCCGGACTAGCCACGGAAGGGCTCGGTCGTAGTTCCCTGACCGCGCGTGGATGACTCCAAGTCGGGTACAGGCGTGAGGAGCTCGTCCTTGGAGCGCTGCGGCCCGTTTGTAGGCCGCCACAGCTCCTGGCCAATTGCCCCGCTCCTCGCGGATATGCCCGAGCAGGAGGAAAGGTACTTGAGGTTCCGGATCGCCTGCGAGCATGTCTTCCAGTCCTTGCTCTGCTTCGCACCACTCGCCACGACGCATGCGCACGAGGGCGAGTATAAGTCGGCCGCGCCTGTCGAGGGCACCAACTGCCGCATTGAGGTCCGAGAGCGCCCCGTCCAGTTGCCCGCCTTTGAAACGGGCGAAACCCCGCTGTATCTGGGTCCGTGAGTCTCGTGGATTGAGTTCCAGGGCCCGGGTCAGCGCTTCGTCCGCGCCGCCGTAGTTGCCCGAAGCGCCACGAGCACATCCGAGCCAGTATGACGCGTCCCACTCTTCGGTGAGGAAGTTTCCTGCACGTTCCAACTCGGTGACTGCTTCGTCTGGCTTGGCGAGCGTGATTGCAATGCGGCCAAGTCCTAGGTGAGATCGGCCGCGAACGCGGCGAGCGGCGCCTTCCCTTGCCGTTGCCGCCCAGTGGAGGGCCGCACGAAACCCTGCCTCTGCCTCGGATAGGCGACCGGCAAGCCGCAATTCCTCTCCCTTCGATCTGGATCGTTCGGCGAGTCTCAATTTGATCCACGACGGCAGCCAACTCCACATGAGATTCCCCCTACGTGACCGCTCGTGATTCGGCTTTGTTCGTCGTGCCGGAGCATGCGACGATGAGTTTCAGGCTGCGCCGTGTAGCTCCTGTCAATCGTGCCAGCGGGATAGCTACAGGACCACCTTCACTGCTGGGGCGCATTTTTGTGTATGTAGGCGTGCCGAGGTGCGCTCGGATCGATCGGAGGTATCAATGTTCCGCGACGGTGATTCAAGTCTCGAAACGAGGGTATAGGGTCAAACCGTTGGTCGTACTGACAATTACCGGGAAACTCTTGAATGTCTTGGGGAGCAGTGCAAGAGCCTCTGTTGGATCCCCTTGCACCACCACAATGAGTCTGATCTCCGTATTGACTATTGCGTCGGAGATCGCGACAATACCTGCCTGCCCAAGGAATAGCTCGGACAAGGCATCGACTGCGTCCAAGATTGCTTCTGACGCTTCGCGTGTCACTCTATCTCTCAGAACTTGACCTTGAGAGTATCCTCGAGAAGGACGGCGGGGTTTGCTAGCGTGAAGCCGTTCTCCTTTTTCTCACCGGCGAACACGATGCCGACTGCACGGCCGTCCTCAGATCTGATCAATGAGCCTGAGTCGCCCGGGGCCGAGAAGGCTCCACGTATCGAACTTCATGCTTGAGGCAACACTACCATGGGTCGGATCCAGGCTGAGAGCCGACTTCGGAGCACATGCTTCAGACTGCTGCAGATCCCGAGAAGCCTCTCCAGATATGGCGACCGGGAATCCAAGCATCAAATTCGTACCTGAATCGAGTAGGAACACGCCGGCATCTACCTCATTAACTGCCGGCGGGGGGCTAAGGCTCACAAATCGCTTCAGAGTACCCAATCGGGCGCGAGACACCGCCGAGTACACCAGGGTGCCGGCAGGGCCGCCCGGGAGGTCGGACAGCACGTGCAGACAAGAAACACCAAGTTCCGGGCTCCCTTCTGAGTCGTTGGCGAGTGAGCCCAATGTTCCAAAACCGCCAGATGACACTAGGCCGAGATGTCCTATGCCAGGGGCGGTTAATGGGTACAATCCCACGCCATCTAGTGGGCGCAATCCCGCACATGGCGTGAGCACTACCGAACGTGGGTTCAGGCTCAATGCCGAGGCTACCTTGCCCTGGAGTTCGGGCCAGAGTGAGTTCGAGCCTTCGAATAGCACTTGGGCAATGGGTTCTTTGTTCTTCTCGCCGACTGCAATGCCGTGAATAAGGGAACAGGCCAAGATACCGTTGTCCAGGGAAACACCAGGAGGCGGACCCTGGCGTGGCGCTGCGGACCGCGTGGGTATCCCTCTTCGACTAGGGCCCTGGGATCCATCGGGAATGGGCTCAGCCGCGTCTTGCAGTCCCTTGGTGCCGGATTGTGCCCACACAAACAAAGGCGAGACGTGTTCCAGGAGATCTATCAGTTGATCCACGCGCCGACTCATACGGGCCTCCAAGTCCTTCCGAGAACCGTCAGAAAACCTGCCAAGGTTGGCTCAGGAACAGGCCTCCAAGGCTGAGAAGAGATGGTTGAGGTACGGCGGAATTGGTTATCACACGATCATACCTCTAGGAACCACGACACTTGAGAGCTGCGGCGCGCGGAACTGCATTGGGTCTTCGCTCAGGGTCGCCGCGCAGAGCGTTCTTCCCGGCCGCCAACCTGCAGTCTACACCCTCCTTCGGCTTCCAGCCATGACGATTCAATTCTTCTTCGAGTTTCTCTTCTCCTACAGCTACCTGGTTTTCATCCCAAAACTGCCGAACGGCTCATCAATACAGTGTCCGTGCCGCTCATGCGTGACTCGGAAAATCTGATGAGGCGTCATGACGCGCCCTCCTGTTGAGGGTGTGGCAACCGTGTCTGCATGGATAATGCTGTTAGTTGTCATTCGGGTCGGGGGGCGTCATCGTGACGATGTCTCCGGTTAAATCAAGTCAGAACCCTTTCTACGGCAGGCCTTTCGAGTTTCAAGATGGAAACTACCTGGCCAGCGAGCTGCTCATGCGCGATGAGGAGCTGGACCGGCAGCTCTCCTACACGCCCGTCGTCTTCGGCACGATGCTCAGCCGGCGCAACGCGAAAGGCCCTGGCGAAGACCCCAAGCAGCGCGAGGTGGGCCTCCAGGACATCATGATGCGAGCTCAGTTCCTCGGCATCCCCTTCGAGGGCACC
>JACQFO010000061.1 GCA_016200025.1 Nitrososphaerota archaeon | reverse complement strand
TCCTCGCTTGCGAACGCGGTCTACGACGCCTTCAGGATGTCGCACGGGCTCAACGTATAGGTGTCATGAGATGGCCCTACTGCTAGTCGTCAACCTCCACGGCCCGATAAACTCGCCCGCCCCCACCAGGAAGGCGCTCGACGAGCTGAAGGTCATCAGGCGCTTCTCCGCCTCCGTGGTCCCCGACGACCCGGTGACAATGGGCATGCTCAAGCTTTGTAAGAACTACCTTGCCTGGGCGCCGGTCGAGGCCGAGTTCCTGGCGTCGCTCCTCAAGAAGAGAGGCATGGTCAGCATGACGAAGGGGCTCGACGCGCCTTCGCTCAAGAAGCTCGGCTACAAGACCCACGAAGACCTTGCGAAGAAGATGGTCAAGGAGCAGATCAGGCTCTCCGCCCTCGAGGGCATGCGTCCGTTCTTCAGGCTCGCCCCTCCGAAGGGCGGCTTCAGAAAGTCCATGCGCCGCCAGTATTCCGAGAGGGGAATCCTTGGGAACAACCCCAAGCTCGAAGAGATAGTCAAGAGGATGATCTAGGATGCCCACAAGAGCGCGGAAAGGGAGACGGTACCGCGGGATGCGGACCCATGGCTACGGGCAGATAGGCCAGCACCGCCACTCCGGGAAGCAAGGAGGGCACGGCAACGCCGGGCTGCACAAGCACAAATGGAGCTGGACGATAAAATACGACCCCGACCACTTCGGCCGTGACCCATTCCGACCGCCCGGATACATCAGACCGAGCACCTGGGTCAACGTGGGAGACCTCGACGCGCTCGCGAAGGGAAGCAAGGCGCTCGACCTCACCTCCATGGGCGTCCAGAAACTCCTGGGCTCGGGCTCCGTGGGGGGAGCATACGCGGTGACCGTGGGGGTCTTCACCAAGAGAGCTCAAGCTAAGGTCGAAGCCGCGGGCGGAAAGGTAGCGGTCAAGGAGTAGGTCGGCCCCCATGGCTTCGCTGCGAGATTTCGTCAGAAACATCGGGACCGTCCTCCCCGAGATCCCGAAGCCCGAACGCAAACCGAACCTCAACGAGCGCTTCATCTGGACGGGCTTCGCCCTCATCGCCTACCTCGTCATGGCCACGACCCCGCTCTACGGTTTCGGAGGCCCCGGCAACCAGCAGGACCAGCTCGCCTTCCTGAGGGTCGTCTTCGCGTCGACCCAGGGGACCCTCATGGAATTGGGAATCGGACCCATAGTCACGTCGGGCCTCATCCTCCAGTTGCTGAAGGGCAGCGACATCATCAAGCTGGACCTCAAGAACGCGGACGACAGGGCCATCTTCGGCTCCGCAACCAAGTTCCTCACCCTCATCGTCATCATAGGCGAGTCCATAGCGTACATCTTCGGCGGAGCCCTGGGCGTCCTCACTGCCAACCAGCAGATAGTCATATTCATCCAGCTGTTTATCGCGAGCCTCTTCGTCCTTCTGCTCGACGAGCTGATACAGAAGGGGTGGGGGCTGGGCAGCGGCGTCAGCCTCTTTATCCTCGCGGGAGTCTGCCAGACGGTGATGTGGTACACCTTCTCCCCCATCTCCATCAGGGCCACTGCGACTACGTCCGAGACCTTCGGCTTCGTCCCTGCGCTGGTGACCGCATTCTTCACGAACACCCTGCCGGACATAGTCGTCAGGCAGTTCCGTTATCCGAGCCTCCTCACCTTCGCCCTTACCATGGTGATGCTCCTCACCATCATCTACATCGAGGGCATCAGGATCGAGCTCCCCATCACCTCAGTGAAGTACAGGGGCTTCCAGGGCGTCTACCCGATCAAGCTCCTCTACGTCTCCAACATCCCCGTCATCCTCGTGTCCGCCCTGGGAGCCAACATCACATTCTTCACTCGCATCCTCTACAACTACCAGACCTCATCTCCATCCTGGTGGCTGAAGTACCTGGGCACTTGGCCGCCCGCTGTGAACGGCTCCCTGAGCCAGTACCCCAACGGAGGCATCGTCTACTACATGACCGCCCCCCAGGGGGTCGACTCGACGGTCGCCGACCCCATCCATGCAGCAATATACCTGATGTACCTCATAGGCATGGCCGTCCTCTTCGCGAGGCTCTGGGTGGAGATAGGCGGCCTCAACCCTAGGGCCGTGGCCAAGAACCTCATGGACGCCAACGTGCAGGTACCGGGGTTCAGGCGTACCGGCCTCTCCATCGAGCAGGTGCTGAACCGGTACATACCTACGCTGACCATCATAGGCGGCATCATGATCGGCCTCGTCGCCGGAGTCTCCGACCTTTTCGGCGTCTTCGGCTCAGGCATCGGCATCCTGCTCATGGTGGACATCATCCTCCAGTACTACCAGAACCTGCTCAAGGAGCAGGTGGAAGAGGTCTCCCCGACCCTAGCGGGCCTGATCGGAGCTGGCTAGGCCAGTGAGGCTGCGGGTCGTCACAGTAGGGATAGCTGGCGTAGGGAAGACCACGGTCGTCGAGAAGCTCCTCTCCATGACCAAGGGGGCGAAGCTGGTCACCTTCGGCTCTGTCATGCTAGAAGAAGGGAAGAGGCGGCGCCTGGTCAAGCACAGGGACGAACTGCGAAAGCTCCCTGTGGAGAGGCAGAAGGAGCTCCAGCGCCTAACCGCGGCCCGCATCTCCAGGATGAAGGAGGCCATCGTCCTGGTCGACACCCACCTTTTCATCAGGACAGAGGAAGGCTTCTGGCCCGGACTCCCCTTCGAAGTGGTGAGGGCCCTCAAGCCGACCCATCTCGTACTTGTCGAGGCGAGCCCGGATGAAATCTCCCAGCGCCGGGCCCAGGACAAGCTCAGATACCGGGACTCTGCCGACAGAGGCTCTCTCCTTGAGGAGCTCTCTCTGGCGAGGGTCTTCCTCGCGGTCGCCTCCAACCTGACCGGCGCCCCCATGCTGACTCTCACAAACTCGGACGGGAAGGCGGATGCCACCGCCCGCAAGATCGCTACCATGATGCGGAAGGCCTCCAGCTGATGACGAATACCGCATCTGTTGTCCTCGCCGCGCTCATCGTCCTCTCGCTGACGGCAGTTCCAGCCGCAACCGCACAGGGGGGCCTCGAGGTCTCCCTCAGCACCACGTGCGTCATCACCAACCCAGGCGGCAACAGCACGGTCCTCGTCTCGGTCTCCTGGGGCTCCCAGCCGGGCGCCACGCCGCTCACTCTGGCAGCCATCGGCTCCATCCCGAAGGACTCCAACATCAGCATCGCCCCGATCTCGGGCTCAGCTCCGCTAAACGCGACCCTCGTCATCAGGGTCGCCCACGACGACGGGACCCTCGGCTCGTACCAGCTTGGCGTGGTCGCCAAGACCGAGAGCCAGGAGAAGGTCGCCACTTTCACACTCCACGTGGTGAAGGCCAACTCCACGGGTCCTGGGACGACCTGCTCGCAGGTCGGCCTGCCCCTGCCGGACTCAACCTATGTCGTCGTCTTCACAT
The DNA here is from genome assembly GCA_016200025.1 of Nitrososphaerota archaeon. Classification (GTDB taxonomy): domain Archaea; phylum Thermoproteota; class Nitrososphaeria; order Nitrososphaerales; family Gagatemarchaeaceae; genus UBA183. The sequence continues at coordinate 2,952 of JACQFO010000061.1, read as the reverse complement.
CCTTGGGACTCGGCCTCCTCACCCAGGTAGTGACGAGGAAGTTCGTGAACCTCAACAAGGAGCGGGCGATGAAGGCCGAGGTGGCCGCCTTCAACAAGGAGAAGAAGGAAGCGACGGCGTCAGGCGATAAGGCGAAGCTCGAGAAGATCAAGAAGCGTGAGCTACCCATGAAGCAGGCTCAGGCCAAGGTCTCCCTCGCAAGGTCGAAGGTCACGCTGATCACCATCGCCCCTCTCTTCGGAGTCTACTACCTGATGGCCACGTTCCTCGGCGGCTACGGGGTGATAGTCGCGCTCTCCCCTGTCCAAATCCCTTTGATCGTCGGGGCCAACGGCGAGATGGTCCTGATCTGGTGGTACTTCCTGTCTTCATTCACCTTCTCCAGCATACTCACCCGCCTCCTCCACACCACGACCTGAGTGGCATCCCATTGAAGGCGATAATAATCTCAGGGATGCCGGCCGTGGGGAAGACGACCGTCTCCCGGGCCGTCGCCAAGGACCTGGGCCTTCCGATGGTCGGTGGGGGGGACGTGCTCAAGGAGATGGCGGTCGAGGAGGGCTACACCCCTGGGGGAGACGACTGGTGGGACAGGGGCCAAGGAATGAAATTCCTCCAGGAACGCAAGCGCTCCTCCGACTTCGACAAGGAGGTCGACTCCCGCCTGCTGCAGAAGGCCAAGAAAGGGAACGTTGTCATCACGAGCTACCCCATCCCCTGGCTCACCGAGGACGGCGTCAAGGTCTGGCTGTCGGGCAACGTGAAGAGCCGCGCCGCAAGGATGGCGAAACGGGACCACCTGCCAGTCTCAAAGTGCCTCAAGGTCCTCTCGGTCCGGGACTCCGAGAACCACAAGCTCTACAAGAAGATCTATGGCATAGATTTCGGCAAGGACATCCGCCCCTTCGACCTGGTCGTCGACACCGACACGATACCAGAGTCCAAGGTCGCCGCGATAATCCTGCATTATGTCAAGAGCAGGGGAGACTGACTTGCCCCCACTGAAGATCGTCGTCCTCGACGAGGAGGAGGCCGATCCCGAGCATGGGTGGCTCCCCTCCGCCCGCCCCATCTCGGCCCTGCTCGACTACGGCATGATCCCGCTCGACAAGCCCCGTGGCCCCACGAGCCACGAGGTCGTGGCGTGGGTCCGCCGCCTCGTTGGAGTGGAGAAGGCAGGCCACAGCGGCACCCTCGACCCGCCGGTCTCGGGCCTCCTCCCCATAGGCCTGGGCCAGGCCACAAAGTCACTGAGCCTCCTCCTCCTCTTTCCCAAGGAGTATCGCGGGGTGATGAGGCTCCACTCGTCCGTTCCCAAGAGGCGGCTGGACGCGGTCGTCCAGGAGTTCACAGGCGAAATCTTCCAGCGCCCCCCGCAGAGGTCCTCGGTGAGCAGGCGGACCAGGAGCCGCACCGTCCATGAGCTCCAGCTGACCGAGTCAGCCGGGAACCTGCACATGTTCCGATGCCTGTGCCAGTCGGGCACCTACATTCGCAAGCTCGTCTACGACATCGGCGAAGTCCTCGGAGTGGGCGCGACCATGGTCGAGCTGAGGAGGACGATCGTAGGGCCCTTCAACGAGAGCCAGGGCCTGACGACGCTGCACCAGCTCAACGACGCGGTCTTCAGGCTCAAGCAGGGCGATGAAGTCCCAATTCGGAAGGCGATTCTGCCCGTCGAGGAGTCCCTCGGGTCGACCAAGCGGCTAGTCGTCAGGGACTCGACGGTGGACGCGGTCTGCCACGGGGCGCGCGTGGGCATCCCGGGGATCCTCTCTGTCTCCGAGGGCGTCGCGAAGGACGACCCCCTGGCCATCCTGTCCCCGAAGGGGGAGCTTGTCGCAGTCGGGAAGGCCCTGCTCTCGACGGACGAGATCCGTTCGCTGAAGAGAGGACTGGCATCGTCAACGGAGCGCGTAATCATGAAGAGGAGCACCTACCCCAAGCTCTGGAAGAAACAGCCCCCAGCCAAGAAGCTGGCCTAGTCCGCTGGGCTGACTCACTCCGAATGAGGTTTTAAGCCCGCGATTGGTGGCCAGCCAACGCCGGGGTCGCCTAACCTGGTAGGGCGCAGAACATTGCGCAAGCCTGGAATCATCGCGGCCGGCGAGCCTGTCTCGCGAAAGCGGGCTGTGGGTTCAAATCCCACTCCCGGCGCATTAACCTCCTATTAGGAATCAGGCCTCGGCTCCCAGGCAATCCTTCCATCTGCGGGTCCAAGCTATTATAGCAATCTTCGGAGCCGCGTTCGCAGAAGGATTCAATCCGTTGTTCCCACTCTACGACCTCAACCGTCCGGTGCGAAGGGCCTACGTGAACTGGGCCCTCATCGGAATCAATGTCATTGCCTTCCTCCTCGAGGTCGCCTACACCAACAACTTCACCTCTGACGCCACCTACGACCTCTTCATCCAGCTGGGCGTGGTCCCATACTACATCTTCTACGCTCTGAACGGCACCGAAGTCTACAGGCTCGGGACGCTCCTGACCTCCATCTTCCTCCACGCAGGCTTCTGGCACATAGCGGGCAACATGGTCTATCTGTTCGTCTTTGGGGACAACGTCGAGGACAAGCTCGGGCACACGAAGTACCTGGGCTTCTACCTCTTCGCGGGAGCGGTGGGCGGCCTGACACAGGTCTTCATCTCCCTGGGGAACGGGGTCCCCGACGTCTACATCCCCGGAGTGGGAGCGTCCGGCGCGATCTCGGGCGTCCTCGCGGCCTACGTGGTCTTCTTCCCGAAGGCCCAGGTCCTCTCTCTTCTTGGATACTTCATCATCCCGATACGGGCGCTCTGGTTCATAGGCTTCTGGTTCGTATTGCAGCTTCTGCTCTCCTCCGGTGGGGCCGACACGGGGGTGGCCTACGGCGCGCACATCGGGGGCTTCGTCTTCGGGTTGGTCCTCGCCCTCCTGGTCAGGCCGTTCATCCCGAGGCCCGATGAATCGTCC
>JACQFO010000059.1 GCA_016200025.1 Nitrososphaerota archaeon | reverse complement strand
GCTGGCTTGAGATGGTCGTCGTGTACAAGTACCAGGTAACCCAACCAACGACCTGCACCACCGACAACTCCGGTAGTGCTGCCACATTGTCACTGGGTGGAGGAAGCGTCACACCGACGACGCTAGCCTGCGACGGCAGCGCTCACAATGTTTTCGCAGCGCCTTCCGCCACAATCACTGCGACCGAACCAGGGGACGGGGCCAGTGTGCGCTACAGATTCAGCACTGGCACTACTTCCACCGCGGCCTCCACCTGCGCATCGGGTACATGCTCCGGTTGGTCCTTCATCAACTACGAGCAACTCGAGAACACCTACGCCGTGTCCGCTAACGCCCAGTCCACTTTCGACAGCGGCCTCACAGCGCAGGCCGTCGTGGGCACTGTCGCAGGCGCGGGAGGCACAACGGTCTGCACGATATCGATAAACGGCGGTGATTCCACCGACACGCAGAGCACCTGCTGGAGTGACTACAACAGCTCGGCGGTCATCGGCTCCTCGACAATCGGAGGGGCTCCTACCAACAGCCAGTGGTTCCGGAGTGGAAGCTGCTCCAACACGCCCAGCTCCGGGGGCAACACCTACACGTGCAGCTACTACAAGCAGTGGACTAACACCTTCCAGACTTCGGCCAACGCCCAGACCCTCTTCGACGCGGGGATGACGGAGGCCCCGCTCGGGAACTTCGCTGGTTCTCCCTCTACCCAAATCTGCACAATCACGACGACCGCTTCGGCTTCCAACTCGTGCTCTGGATACTCCGACGCCAACTCCGCAGTCACCTTCGACCAACTCCTGACTGGCGCGCCTTCCAACACGAGATGGAAGAACGCTGCTGGCGCGGCTTCGTCGACGGGAAGCATCACCTCCGGGGGAAACACCTTCATCGTGAACTACTACAAGCAGTTGCAGAACACCTACCAAGCGTCCACCAACGGACAAGGGCCTCCCACTTGGGATTCTGGGCTGGCCATGCCTCTCAGTGGGACTCTCCTCGGAAGCGCAGGCACTGTCTGCACCCTGAGTCCTTCAGGTTCGACCATCACCGCGGTCGCGTGCACCGCCTATGCCGACTACAACGCTGCGGTCTCCGCGCCTTCGCTTGCCACTGGCTCTGGGTCGAACATCCAATGGAGGCTTTACGGCACCAGTCTCTACACGGATACGACTGGCGGCACCACGCACACGGCCCTCCTCTACTACAAGCAGCTCCAGAACACCTACACGGCAGCAGCCAACGCCCAGTCGACCTTCGACTCTGGGCTGACCTTCACGGTTACTGGGACTCTGGGCGGGACTGATTCGCAAACCATCTGCACCATCGCCCCGTCGTCGAGCGACTCCACAAAATCCTGTGCCGGCTACGCCGACTACAACCTCGCGGTCGTCATGCCCACGAACCCGGCTGGTGCCGGCTCGGACATCCGCTGGCAGGTCTCAGGGGCTTCGTCTTTCACAGACACTTCTGGGGGGAACAGCCACTCGACCGACTACTACAAACAGTGGTCGACTACTTTCAGTGCTACGGCCAACGCGCAGTCCACCTTCGACTCGGGCCTGTCCACTTCTGTGACAGCCCTCTCGTTGGGCACCTCAGCCACCGTCTGCACTGTCTCGCCCGACGGCGGCTCCGCGTCCGGGTCGTGCTCCGGCTACCTGGACAATTCTGCTTCGGCATCCTTTGGTACAACAATGTCCGGCGCGGGCACGGATACCCGCTGGGCGTGTCAGACCTGCGCAACCGCGGCTGTCTCTTCGGGAGGCTCCACATTGACTGTCAACTTCTTCAAACAGCTCCAGGAGACCTTCTTGGTCACACTCAATCTGGGCGACCCCCTTGCCGGGGACACAATCGTCATCCTCGGGACTTTCTATGGGACTGGCAGCTCCCAGATCCTCTCTCTCGACGTTGGGGGTGCATCCATCGCGAGCTCCTCAGCGTGGCTCGATTACAACACGACAGCTTCGTTCCCGGCATCTTCGACGGACAGCGGCGCCTCCGAAAGGTGGGGAGTCTCGGCAGCCTCGGCGACCTCGCGGATAACAGCCGGAGGCGAAACGTTCTCACAGGATTACTATCACCAGTTTCTGCAGACGCTCTCCTACTCGATCGTCGGGGGCGGGACTCCTACAGCGCCTCAGGCATCCGGGTCCCAGTTCGGCTCTGGCTATTCCCCTGACCTATCCAGCACTCCAGCCGGATACTGGTTCGACGCGACCGGGTCGATTGCCTTCACCAACCCGCTCGCAGATTCGAATTCGACCGAGAGGTGGCAGAGCGAGACCTCGTCCATGTCTGCGACGTCCTCGGCAACGGTCGCATTGAGTTTCTATCACCAAAACTACCTTACGCTGACATCGTTCCATGGCACTCCCAACGGCGCGGGCTGGTACGATTCCGGCTCGGTCGCCACCTTCTGGGTTACCCCCTCCACCGTCTCCGGAGGAGCCGGCGTCCGCTACGTCTTCGCGGGTTGGAGCAGCGGAGACGGAGGATACAACGGCACCCACCGTTTCAGCGCTCACAACATGACTCGGCCCGTCACCGAGACTGCAATTTGGAGAGTCCAGTACTATCTCTCGACACGGGCATCCCCATCATGGATCAGCAGCCGTTTCCTCGTCCAGCCCGAGGCGGGCTGGTACGATGCAGGCTCAAAGGTCACGCTGACCGCCCGAAGCGGGCCCTTCCGCATTGCCGGAGGCGACAACTTCTACTTCTCATCCTGGGACGTCAACGGCACCTCGGCCGGAACCTGGAAAGCGGTCGTAGTGGCAGTCAGCGGCCGGCTCCTCGTCAGCGCACACTACCTCGTTCCACAGTCTCTCCGCTACTCTTGGTCGGGCCCTTCAGAACTGGCCTCCGACCTGCCGGGAAACTTCCAGGCAGAGTACAACCTAACTGCCAACGTGGACCTGTCGAGTGCTAGACTCCATGGAGTCCTCAGGCGAGCCTCCGGCGCCTCCGCTTTCACAATTACCTGCGACGGCGCCACGGTCTGGACTGGGTCAAGCCTACCCATGAGAAGAATCGCCGTGGCAGCCTGTGGGGGTACCCTCACAATCAGCAGGTCCAGCATGACCCTCACCGTCGGACCGATGCTCTCAGGGGAGTCGCACAAACTTTCAATCAGGTTCACCTGGTCCTCTCACACCACAGGAAGGTATGTCATTATGGGGTCGTGGTCAGGAATCTCAACCAACGCCTACGGCAACACCAGGACGCCCGCGACTCAAGCATTCCCCGTCAGGGTCTTCTAGCAGCCTTCGCTGCCGGGGCCTCCGCAGCGAATCCACAAACACTATAAAGGCACAGGGAAATTGGAAGTCAAGTGAAGGCTTCCGACAAAGCTCTCAGAGTCGGGCTCACTTTCGATGACGTCCTGCTGGTCCCCAGACTCTCCGACGTAAAGTCTCGCAAAGACTCAGACACGAAGTCAAGATTCTCACGCGGGATTCACCTCAGCATCCCTGTCGTAAGCGCCAACATGGACACGGTCACCGAGTCGGCGATGGCCATCGCAATGGCAAGACTCGGGGGGATTGGCGTCATCCACAGGTTCCTTTCAGTCGAGGAGCAGGTCTCCGAGGTCATCAAAGTCAAGCGCTCCGAAAGCGTCGTGATAGAGGACCCTATCACTCTCGGTCCTGAGAAGACCATCGCGGAGGCCTGGGACATGATTGGCAGGCACGACATCGGGGGGATCGTAATAGTCGACCCGAGGAAGAAGGTCCTCGGTCTCGTCACGAGGCGCGACATCATACTCGAAGATGACTCCTCCAGGAAACTCGGTGACGTGATGACCCCTCGAAGGGACCTGGTCACCGCACCCAGAGGCGTGAAACTCGACAAGGCGAAGGAGCTGCTGCGCAAGAACAAAATAGAGAAGCTCCCTCTCGTCGACAAGTCTGGCCGGCTCGCCGGCCTCATAACTTCCAAAGACATCATGAAGAGGCGCCAATTCCCCTCGGCGACCAAGGACTCAAAGGGCCGCCTGCGGGTCGCTGCTGCGGTCGGGGTCAGGGGAGATTACATGCAGCGTGCCGTGAAGCTCGTCGAGGCCGGTGCAGACGCTCTCGTCGTTGACATCGCACACGGCCACTCGACCTATGCCATCGACACTCTGAAGGCGATCAAGAAGGAGTTCCGCTCGGTCGACGTCGTTGCCGGGAACGTCGCGACCTCCCGGGGCGCCGCGGACCTCATAAGGGCGGGTGCCGACGCAGTGAAGGTCGGGGTTGGCTCAGGGAGTATCTGCATCACGCGTGTTGTTACGGGCTCGGGCGTCCCCCAGCTCACGGCGATAATTGACAGCGCCAGGGGTGCGAAGGACTTCGATGTCCCAGTCATAGGAGACGGCGGCATCAGGAACCCGGGAGACGTAACCAAGGCCCTGGCGGCAGGCGCATCCACGGTAATGATAGGGAGCCTCTTCGCAGGGACGGAGGAGAGCCCAGGGCCCACTATCCTGCGCGACGGAGTGAGGTACAAGCTCACCAGGGGAATGGCGTCGCTTGCAGCGAGCGTCGGAAGGAAGATTCGCGAGGAAAAGACTCAGGGGTCGAAGCAGGACGAGTTGATCGAAGGGGTCATCGAGGAGAGCGTCCCGGAAGGAGTCGAAGGGCTGATCCCCTACAAAGGACGGGTGGAGGAAGTGGTGAAGCAGCTGGTGGGGGGCCTCAGGTCAGGGATGAGCTACTCTGGAGCCCGCAGCCTGGTGCAGCTCCAGAAGAAGGCCGAATTCATGATGATCACTTCTGCGGGCCACAAGGAGAGCCTGCCTCATGACATCAAGAGAGTGATGTAACAAGATGAACCTCACGGTCGTCGGACTTCAGTGGGGCGACGAAGGCAAGGGCAAGGTGGTCGACTACATCTCCGAGGGGTTCGACGCTGTAGCCAGATACAACGGCGGAAGCAACGCGGGCCACACCATAGTCATCGGGGACCAGACCTACAAGTTCCATCTCATCCCCTCCGGGGCGCTAAGGTCCAAGCGCCTCTTCATCGGAGCGGGGGTGGCCCTGGACCCGGTAGTTCTCTCCGAAGAGCTCCGCCTCCTCTCTGCCCGGGGGATCAAGCCCGACCTGACGGTCGACCCAAGGTGTTCCATAGTGACTCCGATGGAGAAGCAGTTCGACACCCTCCTGGAGGGCCTCAGGGGCGCCCAGTCCCTGGGCACGACCAAGATGGGCCTCGGTCCCGCCTATGCGATGCGCGCCCTCAGGCTCACCCCCAGGGCCGTCGACTTCTTCTCCGGCACCTTCGACCTCGCGCACCTGAAGCAGTTCTACGGCCTGCTTGGCGTCAGTTCTGACGGCCTTGACTCTTGGTTCAAAGAAGCAAAGGAACTCCTGACCGGCCGCCTGGGCGACGTCCCAGCTCAGGTCAGACGCGCCAACTCCGAAGGCAAGGGCGTCCTCTTCGAGGGGGCCCACGGCGCGATGCTGGACCTCCTCTACGGCACGTACCCGTTCGTCACCAGTTCCCCGACCCTCGCCTCCTACGCCCCGGTAGGCCTGGGCGTCCAGGGCCTAACGGACGATGGCGCTGTCGGGGTTGTCAAGAGCTACACCACCAGGGTGGGGGCCGGCCCCTTTCCGACCGAGCTCCGGGGTCCCCTCGCGGACGCCATCCGCGAGAAGGGTAAGGAGTACGGAGTGACGACGGGGCGCCCCAGGCGCATAGGCTGGCTGGACCTGGTCGCGGTGAAATACGCAGCCAGGATCAGCGGAGTCGACAAGGTGGCCCTCACCAAGGTCGACGTCCTCGCCGGCCTGAAAGAGCTGAGGGTCTGCGTCGCCTACCGCTCCGGCGGCAAGGAATCCTCCGACCTCTACGACTTCCTCGGTGAGATCGACAGGGTCGAGCCGGTCTACGAGGACCTTGCGGCGGTCACGGCCGAAGACCTCAAGGACGTGGCGCGCGGTCCAGTCGCAAAGCTGATCGAGAAGCTCCAATCCGGGGCCGGGGTCAAAGTCGCCCTGCTCTCCCACGGAGAAGACAGGTCTGATACCCT
>JACQFO010000057.1 GCA_016200025.1 Nitrososphaerota archaeon | reverse complement strand
GAGGATGATCAACGACTGAGCGACAACCCTCACCGCGTCGCTGACAAGTCTCCCGAGAAGAATTGACGCCCTGCTAACTGGCGTCACGAGCATCTTCTGCAGCATCCCGCTCTCGAGGTCCCCCACGATCGATGTCCCCGATTGCAAGGCACTGCTGAAGGCGTTCTGAAGCAGGATGCCTGGCGTCGCGAAGGCCAAGTACGTCGCGGCCCCTGTCGCAGCGGAGAACCCGGGGATGCTCGCGAACCTCGAGAAGAGCTGGGTGAACAGAAGCAGGAAGATGATTGGCTGGAACAACGAGAAGAAGAGCAGTATCGGGTTCCTGAAGAGCTTCTTCATGGCGCGTATGAATACTCATGAACCTCGACGGCTGGTTCGCGCGGCTCACTTCTTCTGGCCTGATTCTTCTTCCCGTATGTTTGAGGAATACGTCGTCCAGTGTAGGGGACGATAGGCTGATTGAAGAGAGATGAATCTTCGCAGCGTCGAAGGCCCTAACGACGTCCGCGATTATCACGCTGGCGTTCTTTGCGTAGACCGTTATCCCTTCCTCTGTCACCATGACCTTGCTGACCCCCTGAATTCCTCCCAAGAGCTCATCGGCTCTCCCCTTCGCCCCCTGCTGCCCGCTCCCGTTCTCCAGAGACAATTTGATAGAATCCGCGCCGACTTCTCTCTTGAGAGACTCCGGAGTCCCGCTCGCTACTATCTTTCCATGATCGATGATGTACAGCCGCCTGCAGAGCTTGTCAGCCTCCTCCATGTATTGGGTCGTAAGGAAGATGGTGATTCCTTCCTCCCTGTTCAGCTTGGACAGATATTCCCAGATCGCGGCCCGCGACTGCGGGTCGAGGCCCGTGGTCGGCTCGTCGAGAAAGAGCAGCTTCGGTTTGTGCACCAGCGCCGAGGCGAGGTCCAGCCTCTTCTTCATCCCTCCGGAGTAGTGCCCGGCCCTCTTGCCGGCGACATCTGAGAGCTCCACGAGCCTGAGGAACTCTGCGACCCTGTCCTTCAGTTCCTGACCCCTCATTTGATGCAGGTGCCCCTGGAGCATCATGTTCTCGGTCCCTGTCAGATCGGGGTCTATGACTGTCTCCTGGCTCGAGACCCCTATCATTCTTCTGATGGCCTGCGGGTCCTTGTCGATGTCAATCCCCGCGATGAAGGCCTTGCCCGAGGTCTTCTTCAGAAGCGTCGTCAGCACCTTGATGGTGGTGCTCTTGCCCGCCCCGTTGGGCCCCAGGAAGCCAAAGAACTCCCCCTCAGACACAGCAAACGACACGTCATCCACCGCTTTCGTCCCGTCGGAGTAGACTTCGACCAGGCCCTCGACGGAGATCATGTCAGGCAATTCTCCCCCTGCTGCCTATGTCGGGAATTTAAGCATATCTGATGCGATATATGTTCCGACTGTATAGCTAATAACTCGACAGAGAGCTCTTAAATAGCACCGAACCTCCGTCACACTTGACTTGACCGCTTCCTTCTCCAAGAGATGGCTCCATCCGCAAACCGTCCCCAGAGGCTTCCTTCGACTGTACCTGTTGACCATCCTCTCAAGGTCCCCCGAGAGCGGCTACTCGATAATTCAGAAGATTGACGAAAGGACCGAGGGTGCGTGGAGGCCGGGCGCGGGCACCATGTACCCACTTCTCAAGAGCCTCGTCCGCGGAGGCATGGTGAAGGCGACGGGGGCAGAAGGGCGCCTAGGAAGCAAGACCTATTCTCTGACGCCGAAGGGTCGAAGCGAACTCGAGGCGATTCGCAGGGCCATCACCACAATGGGAGGCAAGGACAGAGTGATGATGAGACTCTTCTCCGACCTGCTCCCCGGCAGCGTCTTCATCCCCATGATCTTGAGTCGGTACCGCGAGGGGACCGAAATCTTCCGGGAGAAGGTCTTCGAGATACCCCAGCCCGACAGGAGCCACGTGCTGAAGGAACTGAAGCTCTTTATGGAGAGCCAGATAGATTGGATCGCTTCTCAATTACTGGCCTCCGCCGATGAGCTCAAATTGCCAGCGCCGCGCCGAAGAAAGAAGCTTTAGGACAAGGCTGCGCCGTCCTGGGGAGGACGCGCCAAATTGAGGAGGACAAAGATAGTCTGCACGGTCGGCCCTGCGAGCAGGGACGCGAGGACAATGAGACGCCTCGTGCCACTCGTTGACGTCTTCAGAATCAACTTCTCCCACGGGGACGCGCTTAGCCACCTCGAGGAGATTCGATTGATTCGTCGGGTGACCAAGAGAGTCGCCAGGTCAGTGGCGATCCTTCAGGACCTTCCAGGTCCGAAGATACGCGTGGGCCGAATCTCGGGAGGCGCAGTTGAGCTCGAGAGAGGGTCCCAAGTCGTCCTAGTAGGTTCCGACATAGAAGGAGACGCGAGGCGCTTCTCAGTCAACAACCCGGACCTGTTGGGGTCCGTAGAACGGGGTGACGTCCTTCACCTTGCCGACGGGCTCATCAGGCTCAGGGTCGAAGAGCCTTCCGACCAAGGCGTCCGATGCACGGTAGTCGCCGGCGGTGTCCTCAGTTCAGGCAAGG
>JACQFO010000060.1 GCA_016200025.1 Nitrososphaerota archaeon | reverse complement strand
TGTTCAGCAGGTGCGAATCTGTGGCCTTGGATTTCAGCCCGCGTTGCTGGAGGTCTGCATTCGTTCTCAATCTACCGATAAACTACAGACAAGAGATGTTTTTCCAGATAATCACATGAGACGAGTCCAAAAAGGTGCCGCGGGTCGGACACTCCCCGGCCTTGCGGTCGGATTTGAGCCGACGACACTCCGGTCTTCAGCCGGATGAAGGAGACAAGGGACTAGCTGGTAGACCTTGTACTCTCCATAGCCCAAGAGTGTCAGGCTGAGCTACCGCGGCACGAGGGCTGGCCCCTTTGGATGAAACTTAAGAATTTCCAATGACTGAGACGCGACGGCCTGATCTCCTCCTTCGACGTAGACGCTTGAGATTAAGGACTGACGCACGAAGCAATCACCGTCAATATTCTCCGCAAACCCCGTTCAATTCTTCCAATTCTTCGTTCAAATCCGTTCGATTAAGTCTCTAGCCACAGATCAGTAGGACGTCGCTCGGAGTGAGGGTGATGAACCCATGATAGCAATACCACACCAGTTGGCGCCGGTACTGAACGGCATCCCAGGATGGGTGCTGTTCCTTGCAGTCCTGGCATTGTCCCTCGTCCTGATCTTCGCTGGCCCCGCGATCGTCAAGGTCATCGCGTTCCTCGTAGCAGGCCTGGTCGGCGCCTCCATCGGTGCCATGCTGGCGCCCGAATACCTCAGCGCAGGGTGGCAGGTCCTCGGGCTCGCCCTGGGCTTCGTCATCGGAGGGCTGCTCGGGGTACTGTTGGTCTCAGTGGGGATCGGCCTTCTGGTGGGCTACGCCGCCTACCTGGTCGCCTCCCCTTACGTCCAGAGCAGCACGCTGGCGCTCTTCGTGGGGGTGGCCTTCTTCATCCTGGGGGTCGTCCTCTCCGACAGGATACTGACGCTCGTGACCGCGTTCGCAGGGGGGCTTTTGCTGTTCTCCCTCCTGCGGTACGCTGGCCTGGGACCCCTCGTCTCGACCGTCCTCGCCGCCGTGGTGACCTTCGCCAGAGTCTGGGTGCAGTACGCAGGGGGTAGAAGCGTGACGCAGCCGACCGCCTCGTCAGTGGGAGGTCAGCGACGTGATCGCCGGTGAACAGGTCCTGTCCGAAAACCGTACGCGGTAAGGGTCTTCTTCCTCTACTCTGACTTCAGGGTCAGGGTGGACGAGAACTCCCCGGTGCACTTCGACGTCGAGGTCCGGAAGGTTGACTCCCCGGGGACGAGGTCGCTCCTTGCGTTCCGGATGTTCGCCCTGGACAGGAGGGGGAGGCTGATGATCTTCGAGCACAAGTGGGCCCACGCCTACCCCGACTCTCCGAGGAGAGACGAGGTGATAGGGAGCTCGTCGAGAAGTTCGCTGACCCGCTGAACGCCCTCTCCGAAGGATAGAAATCCCGTGACCTCATCTCGTCAACCTGTAGAGGAAGAAGTCATCCCAGCCATCTGTCGCTAGTCGTCGTCCACTAGCGAGTTCACCAGGGCGTAGGCGCGGAGGAACTCGTACGCCCTGGGGGTCATCACGTAGTCCACCCCGTCCCCGGAAGTCTGGGCCTCTAGCAGGCCTGACTTCGTGAGAGTCTCCAGGTACTTCTTCGTCCTGTCCAGCGGGGTGTTCGAAGCGTAGGAGATGTGGGTGACCCTTCCGGTCCCCCCGTAGGAGTCAATCGCGTTCAGCATCGTGTTGTAGATGTCGAGCTTGGAGCGTTTCGTCTTCCTCATAGCGGAGGACTCGGCAGGGTTGAGACCTTCTCGGCTGGGTGCGCCAGCTGCACGTTCCTCCCCAGCCTGACCTCGCCCGTGTAGAGGAGCCTTCCGCTGACCCTGCAGTGGTCCTCGATTTGGGCCCCTTCCACGTACACGTTCGCGGCCGTCGAGCCTTCCTCGAGCCTGAGGTCCTCGGCGTAGACGTCCTCGACGTCAGAGTCCCGCTCGATCCGCACGGTCTCTCCCACGATAGGTCCCGTCACCTTCCCACGCTTCCCCACCCCGACCATTTCTGCCTTCGCTCCCGTCTTCGTTGCCAGCGTCCTTCCCACCTTGATGTAGTCCTCTGCGAGGACCTGTTCGCACCCCAGCCTCCCCCCGACCGCGACCGACTCTGCCTTCAGCTTGCCGCCCAGGTTCGCTTCGCCTCCGACCGAAAATCCCTCGGTCAACGTAAGGTCCCCGTGAACGTCCAGAAGCCCCCCAACGGAGACGTGCCCTCCGTTCCCCGAATCGAGGCGCGCCCGCCCGCCTACCTCGAAGCTGTCGAAGTCCAGCGGTCCGTTGCACTCCACCATCCCCCCTGCCTTGACGTCTCCGATCTTTCCCCTCTCGAGATAGGCAGCCCCGCCGACGTTCAGGTCTTCGATGTTGGACTCCCCGGTGATCCTCACGGTCCCTCCCACCTTGATGGATTCGGCCTCGACTCGCTCCGCCGTTAGCGTCCCTCCCACCTTCACGTCTTCGCATTTCAGCGTCTTCGCCTCGATCGTACCCCCGACCTTGATGTCCTCGCCGGAGAAGACGCCGGAGGCTCTGAGCATCCC
>JACQFO010000058.1 GCA_016200025.1 Nitrososphaerota archaeon | reverse complement strand
CTTCCACATCGGCTGCGGCGAGCGCGGCAACGAGATGACCGAAGTCCTCGTCGAGTTCCCCGAGCTCATCGACCCGAAGAGCGGCAGGCCCCTCATGGAGAGGACGATCCTCGTCGCCAACGTCAGCAACATGCCCGTCGCAGCCAGGGAGGCGAGCATCTACACGGGGGTGACCATGGCTGAGTACTACAGGGACATGGGCCACGACACCGTGCTCGTCGCGGACTCAACGAGCAGGTGGGCCGAGGCCCTCAGAGAGATCAGCGGCCGACTCGAAGAAATGCCGGCTGAAGAAGGATACCCTTCATACCTCGCGTCCAGGCTCGCAGAGTTCTACGAGCGCGCAGGGCGCGTCGACCTCCTCGGCACCCCGTCCAGGACAGGGTCCATCACCCTCATCGGCGCCGTCTCCCCTGCCGGTGGTGACTTCACGGAGCCGGTCACCTCTCAGACCATCAGGTTCGTCAAGAACTTCTGGGCCCTCGACGCAAGGCTCGCCTACTCCAGGCACTACCCGTCCATCAACTGGATGAGCTCCTACTCAGGCTACACGGAGTCGGTGAGCAAATGGTGGAAGGAGCGCGTCGACAAGGAGTGGTTCTCGATCCGGGCGGAGGCCTACGGCATCCTCCAGAGGGAGGACGCCCTAAAAGAAATCGTCAGGCTCCTCGGCCCCGAAGCCCTTCCGGACGAGGAGAAGCTCATCCTCGACGTGGCCAGGATGATCCAGATCGGATTCCTCCAGCAGAACGCCTACGACGACACCGACGCCTACTGCAGCCCCCAGAAGCAGTTCGTCATGATGAAGATGTTCGTACAGTTCCACCAGGAGGCCCTGAAGACCCTGCGGAACGGCGTCCCGCTGAGCAGGATCAGGGGCATGCAGATCATCGCCCCGATGCTGAGGGCTAAGTTCGCCATCAAGAGCGAGGAGATGGGCAAGCTGGAAGACCTGGTCAAGCAGATGTTCGACGAGTTCAACTCCCTGTCCGCGCTCGCGGAGGCCAGGGTCGCATGAGCAGGTCCTCCTCAGGCCTGGAATACAGCAAGGTCGCCGAGATCAGGGGGCCGCTCCTCGTCGTGGATGGCGTCGAAAGGGCTGCGTTCGACGAACTCGTGGAGATCGACGACGGCACGGGCACCCGGAGGCTCGCACGCGTGCTTGAAACGGGCTTCGGGAAGGCCGTGGTCCAAGTCTTCGAGGGCACCTCCGGCCTCTCGGTCAGCGGGACCAAGGCGCGCTTCCTCGGGCGCACCATGCAGCTCCCGGTCTCGGACCAGCTCCTCGGAAGGGTCTTCGACGGCCTCGGCAGGCCCCTCGACGGGCTCCCGGAGCCGGTCGCCAAGAGCTTCCTCGACGTCAACGGCGCCCCCATCAACACCGAACAGAGGGAGTACCCGACAGACCTGATCCAGACCGGCGTCTCCGTCATCGACGGGATGCTCACCCTGGTCAGGGGCCAGAAGCTCCCGATCTTCTCCGGCGCGGGCATGCCCCACAACATGCTCGCCGCCCAGATCGCAAGGCAGGCGACCGTCGTCGGCGAAGGGGAGGAATTCGCCGTCGTCTTCGCGGCCGTGGGCGTCTCCCACAGCGATGCGACCTTCTTCCAGCGGACCCTCGCCGAGTCGGGAGCGATCCGCAGGAGCATCCTCTATCTCAACCTGGCCGACGACCCGGCTATCGAGAGGATCATCACCCCGCGCGTCGCTCTGACCGCTGCCGAGTACCTGGCGTTCGAGCTGGGCATGCACGTCCTCGTCATCATCACCGACATCACCAACTACGCAGAGGCCCTCAGGGAGATTTCGGCCGCCAGGGAAGAGGTCCCCGGCCGCAAGGGCTTCCCAGGCTACCTCTACACCGACCTGGCCACCAACTACGAGAGGGCCGGGAGGATTAAGGGCAAGAAAGGGAGCATCACCCAGATGCCCATACTCTCCATGCCCAGCGACGACGTCACCCACCCAATCCCCGACCTCACCGGATACATCACCGAGGGGCAGATCTTCCTAGGCAGGGAGCTCTTCCGCAAAGGAATCTACCCGCCGGTCTACGTCCTCTCAAGCCTGAGCAGGCTCATGGGCCCAGCCCTCGGCTACGTCATCAAGGCGGGCAAGGGCCGCCCCGACCACCACCAGGTGGGCAACCAGCTATACAACGCCTATGCCAGGGCCGTCGAGCTCCGCGCGCTCGCGGAGATAGTCGGAAAGTCAGGCCTCACGGGCTCCGACCTGAAGTACCTCACCTTCGGCGACGACTTCGAGCAGAAGTACCTCAACCAGGGATACGACGAGAACCGCACCTTCGAGGACACACTACGCATCGCCTGGGAGACCATCTCCATCCTCCCTGAGAGCGAGCTCACCAACATCAAGGAAGAGTTCATCAAAGCGCACTACGTCCAGGGCAAGTAGGAGGGACTGGGATGTCCGTAGCCTCCGGCTCCAGCGTCCTCCCGACCAAGATTGAGCTCATCGGCACGAGGAAGAGGCTCCGGACCGCGGTCCGCGTCAAGAAGGTCCTCGACGACAAGCGCGACGTCCTCCTGAAGCGCCTCGACGAAATGATCCAGCAGGCCACTGCAGCCCGAGACGAGATCTCCCAACCCCTGGCGGACGCCTACCTCGCGCTCTACGACGCCTATCTCAAGCTGGGCCCGCTCAGGCTCGAAGGAATAGTGGCCAACACTCCGCCCATGGTCGAGGCAGACGTGACCGTCAGGCGGATCGTCGACGTCGACGTCCCCTCAGTCAAGCTCTCCGAGAAGGAGG
>JACQFO010000056.1 GCA_016200025.1 Nitrososphaerota archaeon | reverse complement strand
TACTTGTCCAGCTTGTGTTTCTTCAAGACTCTCACCGCCTCCTTGTGGACAGCTTCGCAAACCGTCCCTGTCCTCACAAGCTCCAGGGCGCTCTCCTGCGCTTCGACCACCGCTGCGTAGTTCTTCTTCATCTCTGCGGTGGGAGTCCCGACCGCGAAGGTCCTCGTCTCGTCGGAGTTGTACCCCTCGAACCTGAAGAAGATGTCTGCTATGACGAAGTCTCCCGCCTTCAACTTCCTGCCAGTCAGCTCCGAGTGCGGGAGCGCCCCGTTCTCCCCGGACGCGATGATGGTGGGGCTCAGAGCAGAATCTGACCCGGAGGGCGTCAGTCCCTGCTCAGTCGCGAGCTTCATCACTTCTGCGGCGACCTGCCACTCGGTCCTCTCTGGCCTCAGCTCCGAAATGAGCGCCCCGAAGATCTTGTCCAGCTTCGCCGAGGCCTTCTCAATCTTCTCGACCTCCGGCGCGTCCTTCACCCTACGGGCCTGCAGGAAGGCCTCCCTATTCATCGTGAAGCGCCCTAGGTCCCTAACACCAGAGTCGTCATCGACCATCGCCGAACCTTTTCGCATTTGTTTCATCACAGATGCAGGGACGTCCTTCCACCTCTTCGAGACCACGACTTCCGTTTCTTCGCCCAACTCCTCCGCCCTGTCTGCCTCCAGGGGGCTCGTTACGACCACGGTTTTGTCAGGGAGAACGACCCCGGCCCCTCCTCCCCAAAAGCCAGTCACGTAGAAGAGGTTCGCGGCCGTCATGGCGACAACCTGCTTCCCATTGGCAAGGGAAAGCAGTCTTTTGCGCCTTTCCGCGTAAACCGTCAAGTTCTCGGCATTCCAAACCAAGCGCTTATATTGCTTCGCTAACGTGTCCCACACTTGGGGCAATCCGCAGAGTGACGTATATCCGTAGGCTCGAAATGCGCGGCTTCAAGTCGTCGGGCCCCCGACCCGTCATCGTCAACTTCGAAAAAGGGTTCACGGTCATGACCGGCCCCAACGGAAGTGGCAAGTCGAACATCGCTGACGCAATCACCTTCGCCATTGGGGAGAATTCTCCCAAGACCCTGCGCGCCGCCAACGGGCGCCTGACCGGCCTGATCTTCGACCCGAAGAAGGAGGATGCACCTACGCCAGTAAAGCTGGGAGGCTGCCGGGTGACAGTCCAATTCGACAACTCCGACAGGGCCATCCCCATCGATTCGGATCTCGTCACCGTGACGAGGGAGCTGAAGGACGACGGCGAGAACACCTACTACATCAACGGAAGGAAAACGACAAGGGGTTCGCTAACCGAGATCCTCGACCTTGCCGGACTGTCTCCCGGAGGATACAACATTGTAGCCCAGGGCGCCGCGACGAGGATATCGGACCTCACCCCCGAAGAAAAGAGAAGGGTCGTCGAAGGAGTCGTGGGGATCACAAAGTTCGACGAGCGCAAGTCTGAGGCCCAGAGGCAACTGGGGCAGGCCGACCAGAGGCTCGAGGTGGCGATGGCGCGCATCGGCGAGATGAGGAGCATGCTCGAATCGCTGGACTCCCAGCGGAACGACATGGTGCGGTTCAACCTACTGGAGAACCAGATCAACTGGCTCACGGCCGTCGGAACGTCCAGGAGGATCAGCGAACTGCGCGGGCGCCTTTCCTCGCTGAGGTCTCAGGAGCAGGAGGTGAGCGGCCGCCTAGGGGACCTCGGTGCCCGCCTCGCGGAGTTCGAGAGCAGGATCGCCCAGGTGGAAGCTGAAAAGACCCGCTTCATAGCTGAAGTGATTCAAGGCGGCGGGGCGAGCCACGTGGAGCTCCAGTTCCAGCTCGCCGAGCTGAGGAACGAGCTCGAGACCCTCGAAGGAGACCTGAAGTCCGCCGAGTCCAACGTCGCCGAGCTCGAGGGAGACGCGATACCCCAGCTCAAGCTCGTCGTGTCGACGAAGCAAAGGGAGGTGAACGCAGCCAATTCGAACGTCAGGCAGCTGACGGGCGACATCTCCAAGCTGGACGCAAAGCACGCCGAGCTGGCCAACAGGCTCAAGGAATTCTTCAAGGCCGGCGAGGAACTGCGCGCGACCATGGACAAGAAGGGAAAGCAAAACGCGAGGGTGCAGGTGAAGCTCGTGGAACTGGGTCAGAAGCTGGGCCAGGTCGACCTTGCGATTAACGCTGCCAACGCCAGCCTCAGCGTCGAGGGCAAGAGGCTCGGCGAGCTCAAGCTCCGGGTCGACGGCTACTCCGGAGTGTTGAACAAACTCGAGGCGGACACCAAGCAGCTCTTCGAGCTCTATGACGGGTCAAACAAGGCCCTCGGCGTGCTCGACGTGAGCCTCACCGGGGTGGAGAGGACCAAGGGGCGCCTCGTGGCCTCCATAGAAGGGGCGTCGAAGATCCTCGAACGGGCTTCGGCCGAGGTCTCGAGGGAGGAGGCGTTCAGGCATATGTCTGAAAGCCTGGCGGGGGAGAGGAGCGGGCAGCTGAAGCTCCAGGAGTACTGCGACAACGGCGGTGTCCCGGGATACGTGGGTCGCCTCGGACAGCTCGTGAAGTACCCCCAGCCATTCGCAAAGGCCGTGAACGCGGTCATGGGGAAGTGGATGGGCGCATTCATAGTCCAGGACCTCAGGTCCATGACTCAACTGATCAAAGCCGCGAAGTCGCTGCGGGCCAAGGCCTTCTCGGTCATCCCGCTGAGCGAGGTCGAGTCGAGCAGGGCGGTGGAGGTGGACAAGTCGGCGGGAGTGATCGGTCCACTCTCGGGCGTCATCAAGGCGGAACAGGAATTCCAGGGGCTGGTCAACTTCCTGGCAGGCGACTCGGTCCTCGTGGACACGGAGGCGATAGGCTACATCCTCTCCTCCGAAGGAGTAAGGGCGGTGACGGTCAACGGAGAGACCTTCGAGCCGGGAGGTCGTGCCTTCACCTACGGGTACCAGGAGATCCTCATGAACCTCATGGAGGGCCTGGAGAACATCGAGGGCATGTCCGAAGTGGAGGACGCGGTCGGCGCCCTCAAGGGCGCCATCGACAGGAGGAGGTCCGAGCTCGACTCGCTGGAGTCGGAGTCCAGGTCGCTCATGAAAGAGAGGGTGAAGCGGATCGTCTCGGCGACCAGCCTGAAGGCAGAGGCTACTACGATTACACGGATGGCAAACAGGTACAAGAGCATCTTCAGAAACATGGCCGCCGAACAACAAAAGCAGGCTGGGGTCGTCGCGAGGCTCGAGGCGAAGCTCAAGCTCAACTCGGACAGGAGAGATTCGATAGCGCGCGGAATCGGCTCCCTCCAGCAGGTTCTCAGCGACTCCCAGACCCTCGGACTGGATTCGATGCTCTCAGAGGTTGACGCGGCGAAGCAGTCTTTTTCGTCGGAGATCGACGCGCTGAGGAACAGGATCCAAGACCTCAACCTCTCATTGAGCAGGGAGAGGGCGACCCTCGAGAACGTCCTGCTGAGGGGTCTGGAGGAGAACGAGCTCGACCTCGCCAGCGCGACCGAGGAGCTGCTATCAGACAAGCAGTTGGTCAGGGAGACTCCTCGGAGGATCAGGGAGGTTTCAGGGCAGAAGGATGCGCTCGAACAGCAGATCCAGAAGCTCATGGACTCCTCGAGGAGGAGTCAGCCGGTCCTCGACGAGTTCGACACGAAGGCACGAAGGCTGAAGGAGGAGAGGGACTCGATTTCGCGCTCGATGGCGTCGAGCCAGAAGGACCTCTTCGCGCTGAACAGCCAGACAGCCGCGACCCAGGACAAGGTGGAGGAGTCCCTCGGGAGCCTGAGGATGCTGGGGTACAGTGAAGAGCTCGAGTTCTTCGAGTCCAGCTACTCCCTACTAGTCGAGCTGCAGCAGGAATACCAGCAGGTGGTCAGCTCCGTCAACCGGGGCGCGGACAGGCAGTACACAGACATGTACGTCAACTACAAGAGCCTCTCTGTGAGGCACAACGAACTCGAGAAGGAGAGGAACTCGATCATCGGCTTCATCGAGAGCGTCGAATCCGAGAAAAAGAAGGTCTTCATGACTGCCTTCGAAAAAGTGGGGTCCGAATTCAGCCGGATCTTCGAGAGGCTTACCGGCGGGGTCGCCCTTCTGGAGCTGGAGGATCCCGAGGAACTCTTCTCCGGGGGTGTAATCCTCAGGGCCGACTTTGGGAACGGCCTGCGGGAGTCCTCCCAGCACAGCGGAGGCCAGAAGGCCGTCACGGGCGTGTCGATGATACTCGCAATGCAGGCCGTCCAGTCGCATCCGTTCTACCTCTTCGACGAGATCGACGCCGCCCTCGATGCGATCAATTCGAACAGCCTTGCCCGCTTCCTGAAGGAGAAGTCCTCCGAGGCGCAGATAATCGCAATCACGCTCAGGGACGTGTTCGTGTCGCAGAGCAGGATCACCTATGGCGTCTACTCTGCGGGCGGCGTTTCGAGGGTCGTCCACTACAAGCCGGCGGAGGTGGCGCAGCGTGGCTGACTCGGCCCTCCTGTCTCGCCCGCCCCTCAACGTCCTCGTCGACCCGTCGCTGGCGAAGCGCAGGAGCCCCTGGGAGATCAACCTCTCCGACCTCCTCGACCTCTTTCTGCAGGCGATATCGCAGTCAGACATCATAGACATGAGGGCCGCCGGGACCGCCGCTCTCTCTTCGGCCACCATATACAGGCTCAAGGTCGAGACCCTCTTCCTGTTCGAGCGCCTCAGGGCGAAGGGCAGGCTCGTCGACGCTTCCGAACCGCCGCAAATCATAGTCATGCCCTTCAGGTATGAGGTCTACTCCACGAACATCGAGGAGCTCTTCGACGAGCTAGGGCGAATCCTTCAGGAGATCGTGGTCGATGAAGAGTCTGGTTCCGAACAGAACCTCCTGACGGTCTCGGAGCTGCCAAACCCGAACCTCGACGACTACGTGATTTCAATCCAGGCGCTGCTGTCGGAGTTCCGCAAGATCCTAGTGGAAAGGCTGAGGCCGACTGGGAAGGCCCTGCTCTCAGAGCTCATCCGCGGCCTACCACCCATCGATGCCGCCCGTGTCTTCATCCTCCTCCTCTTCGCGGCCTCTGGCGGTGAGGTCGTGATCAACCAGGAAGAGGAGGACGAGGATGCCCTGGTGGTTTCTGTGGGCCAGCTTGAGTGACGGCACAGGCGCCCTACCCTCCAAAGAGCTCCTGGCAAAGGTCGAGGCCGCGCTCTATGCCTCCGGCCGCCCCCTGAGCGCGGACGAAGTCGCGCGGGTCGCTGGCACCTCGTCAGAGCGCAAGGCCGTTGCGATGGCAAGGGAGATTGCCCGCGCAGTAAATTCGAACCTTCGGGCCGTCGAGGTGGTCGAGTATCCCGGTCCCAGGTTCGCAATGCAGCTGAAGACCCAGTACGTACAGGTAGCAAGAAAGTTCGCCACAAAGCCCCTACTCTCCAGGGCCTCCCTGCGCACGCTTTCCTTCATCGCCTTCTTCCAGCCGATCCAGGCGAGCGAACTGGTCCTCCGAAGGAGCTCGGCGGTCTACAATCACCTGAAGGAGCTGGAAGAGGTGGGCTTCGTAGTCAGCGAGAGGCGGGGAAGGAGCAGGGTCTATCGGACGACCGGCAGGTTCGCCGAATATTTCGGCCTCAGCGGCGAGTTGGGGGCTATGAAGAAGCAGTTGGAAACAAGGAACCTGTCCCTGAGATAGCAAAACGCTTAACACCAGGCGGAGGCGGGCGAAGCTCGCGAAAAGCTGACAATCGATGACACGGTCAATTGAGAATCTAACGAAGCGCAAACCCACAGGGGGCAGATCAAGGCCGTCCAGGGGCAGGCTGGCGTCCGAAAGGGACGGTTACGCTATCGAACCTCTCGTTGGGAAAGGCGCGACGAGGTCTTCGCGGCTGAGGGGAGGAGCGGTGTCTACGGGCGTGGTACTATCCGAATTCGCGAACGTCTCCGACCCGTCCGGGAAGACGACGAAGACAAAGATTCTAAGAGTGAAAAAGAGCCCGGCGAACCGGGACTACGAGCGAAGGGGCGTCATAACGAAGGGCGCGCTGATTGAGACGGAAGCGGGGGAGGCTGTCGTTTCTTCTCGGCCCACCGACGACGGGGTCGTAAACGCAGTGCTCTCTGCCAAGAAATGAAAGAATACGAAAGGTACGTCATCTGGCTCGGCTATTTCAACTCAGAATTGAAGAGGCGGGAAGGGAGGAGGGTCCCTTTGAGCGCCGCGACAAAGGCGCCCAGCCTCGAGGAGCTCGGTGAAGCGTGCCGCCGGCTCAACCTCCAGCCAATACCGCAGCCAGCCAGGCACCCAGCCGCGTCCTGGAGAGACTCGGGGTATGTCTCGGTGATAAAACAGAAACCGAAGAAAGCTCTATTGCTGAAGGTGGCGAAGGAGCTCGCCGTAGTCCGGGGGATCTTCCAGAAGCGCCAACCGAAGGCGGGCACAGTTCGGAAAAAGTGATGCCCCGCCGGCGAAGGTTTAAAGGTGAGAATGCGACGAAACGAGTTTCTTGCTTCAAGTCGGCACCATGCTTCATCGCGCCAAGAGCGGCCGCCTTGTAGTGAGGCTCTCTCGAGAGGTCAGGCCCGGGTCCTTCCTTCTCGACGAGAAAGGACGGCGCCTCGGCAAGGTCATTGAGCTAATCGGGCCCGTAAGAGCCCCATACGCCTCCGTCTCCGCGGTCGCCAGCAAGCCAGTGAAGCCGGGGGATCCGGCCTTCGCGGAAGGGTAAGATTACGAGCCTCTGGAACACGAAGCGGGACGACGCGTTCAGGACTTCATGCCCCGTCTGCGGGAACCGGCTTATCGGCGACCTTGAGAAAGGGGAACAGGTCTGCCCCACGTGCGGCTACGTAACCTACGCGCCCGCCGACGCTGGCCCCGAGTGGAAGGCCATGGACCTCGAAGAGAAGAACAAGAGGGTCAGGGTAGGCTCCCCGACGACGCTGTCACTGCATGACCTAGGCCTCGCCACCGAAATCAGCAGGTCGATGCGCGATTCTCACGGACGCTACCTCGACCCCGCCATGCGGGCAACGGTGGAGAAGATGCGAAAGTGGCAGAGCAGGACGCGGACCATCAACAGCGAAGAGCGCGGCCTCTCCAACGTCCTGTCGAAGATAGGCGAGCTCTGCGAGTCTCTAAACCTCCCGGACAACGTCGCGGAGACCGCCGCCCTGATCTACCGCACCTCGGCCAAGATGAAGGTAGCAAAGAGCAAGTCGATCCTCGGAATGACGGCGGCGACCGTATACCTCGCCTGCAGGAAGTGCGGGGTCTCTCGCACCCTGAAGGAGGTCGCCAGGGCTGCGGGCATGGAGAAGGGGAGCGTGGCCAGGTACTTCAGGCTCGTACTCAAAGAAGTGGAGAAGGACTACGTCCCGCCTCCCTCGGTCCAGAAGTACATCTCCAAACTGATCAACACCGCGAAGATCGACCCAAGGGTCGAGCACCTCGCCCTCACCCTTGCCGGCAAGACGGCCGAATCAAAGATATCCTCGGGTAAGGCTCCTGCCGGGCTAGCTGCGGCCTACGTCTACCTCTCCTCAGTCATGGTCGGCGAACACCTGCCCCAGCGCGAGGTCGCCGAGTTCGCCGAGGTCACCGAGGTCACTGTGAGGAACCGCTGTAGAGAGATCCTTGACAACTTTGTAATCAGGATGGAGTTCGGTCCAGCGAAATGAAGAGGAAAGGAAAGCCAAGTCGGAGCAAGCAAGTGAAGAAGTCGCTTCCCCAGCGGAAGGCAAAGCTTCAGAAGAAGGCGCCCCAGCCTCCCCAGCCCGTCGAACGTACGGAGGAGGAGCTAGTCGACCTAACGTCGAGGGTCTACAAGCTCGTAGTGGAAAGGGGGAGGGACGGAGTCCTGCAGAGTGAAATCTGGAAGGAGCTGGGCCTGACGAGCCGGGACGGGTCGAGGCTCGCAATCCGCCTGGAGAGGCGCGGTCTGATCGGCCGGGTTAAGGTGCTCGAAGAGGGGCGGTGGACGTACAAGCTGACCCCGCTCAGGTTCCCAACGGACATGACCTCCATCGAAAAGGCACCGTGCATCGTCTGCCAGTACGAGTCCAAGTGTTCGATTGACGGCGAGATAAGCCCCTACGTCTGTCCCTGGATCGGCCCCTGGGTCATCGAGGAAGCGAGGCTCACCCAGACGAAAGTCGCAGAGGCGAGCGCCGTAGCTGCAAGGTAGTGCTCCGTTCCATGGGGAGGGCGGACCGCCTATGGTCTTTGGTCGAAGTCGCCCGGCGCGCCAGGGCCAGGGCCTACGCTCCCTATTCGAAGTTCAAGATCGGGGACTCCGCCCTGGCCTCGGGCGGCCGGGTCTTCTCCGGGTGCAATGTCGAAAACTCCTCCTACGGGCTCTCATGCTGCGCCGAGCGCGCCGCGATCTTCAAGGCCGTCTCGGAAGGCTCTCGGAGTATTCTCGCAATCGCGATCGTTGGAGCTCAGAAGAGTTTCACGCGGCCCTGCGACGCCTGCAGGCAAGTCATGGCGGAGTTCAACACAGAGGTGAAGGTCCACATGCGGGGGACTGACGGTTTCTCAGAAGACACGACGGCCGAGGACCTCCTCCCGGGCCCCTTCCTGCCAGGAGCGCGCGAGCAGGCATGAGGCTTCAGGAAGCCAGGCGTGACCTCTACCGGAAGCTCGCGAAGGAGCAGGGATACAAGAGCAGGGCCGCCTTCAAGCTCATCGAAGCCAACGAGAAATACGATTTCATCCACGAAGGCGACAAGGTCGTCGACCTGGGCTCCGCACCCGGGGGCTGGCTCCAGGTGGCCGCCAGCCTGACTGGCCCCAGAGGAATCGTCGTCGGGGTCGACCTGAGCGACGTCCGCCTCAGAGGAGAGAAGACCGTTACCAGCATCACGATGGATGTGGACGACCCCTCGGTGCTCCAGAAGGTCACCCGTGTCCTGGGTGGGAAGGCCGACGGGCTTTCTTCAAGCTCTTCGAAGGGGAGAGGGCGCGGGAGGTGAGGGAGGCCTTCAAGAGCGGCTTCGCAACCGTGAGGGTCCTCAAGCCGGCGGCGAGCAGGAGCGCGAGCGCTGAGCTCTACTACTACTGCGAACGACCGAGGGCCAGGCTCCCTGCTTCGGCCGCCTTCAAGACACCCGCCTGAGAGGTCCTGCCCGCTTCTCTGGCCGCTTCGAGGACGTCTCCATATGGCGCATCGGTCTTGATTCCCGTCTTCTCGAACGGCTGGTGTCCGCATACGTATCCCTTCTCCTCGAGGAAGGCGACGACGAGGTCCCTGGGAACGGTCGGGACCTTCAGGGTCGAGCTGATCCCTTCGAGGCTGAACGCCCACGGCGGGAAACTGTCGACTCCGTCGAGCTCCCTTAGGAGCGCAGAGGCCTCGAGGAGTCCTCGCCTGTCGGCCGCGACCGAAGCGGCACGAAGCAGCCCCTCGTCGGTGAGGTTGCCGAGCCACAGCGGCCCCGCGTGTTTCAACCACTTGCCGCAGTTCTGGCACTGGGACTTCGGTTCGCCTGCCTCCGACACGTGGCCGCACGCCCGGCACCAGGCGACGTACCCTTCCTTGCCTAACGCTGCGTCCGCCCTCGACGCGCCGGGCTCGACCCTCACGAAGACCCTGATGTAGTGCCTCGAGCTGTGCGCCAGGACGGGCATGACCCCTACTTCTAGCCTGGCTGCGACTCTGGAGACCGCGTTCATCAGTATCCTGACGCCCGTCTCGTGGTGGAAGTGGTTGTTGAGGGGCTCGGCTCCGTACCTCCTCCTTGCGGCCGCAGGATAGACTCCGCAAAGGGCGGCGGTGTCCGTTGCCGTGAAAGAGACGACTCCGCCCCGGGAGACCGCGGAGACCGCCGCCTGCACGTGCCTGATCGGGCTTCCGAACGGGTCCACGTCCACCCCGTCGAACTTCTCCCTGCTCCCGAAGCGGGAAAGAAGGAACGAACCGGACTCCCCGGCGACGAATCGACAACGGCCGAGGACTCGGTTCAGTCTCGCCGCCCTTCTCGCCAGCCCGATCGCCTCCCTGTTGAAATCGACCAGGGTCGCAGCTTCGACTTCATTGACTTCGTTGGCTACCCGGACCCCCCTGGACCCAACCCCAGCCAGCGCGTCGCAGAACGTCCTTCCCCCAGTAGCGGCTGCGACTGCCACCGAGACATCCCTGTTGAGAGCGGCCGCAGGGTTGAAGAAGACCGGAGACGTGGGCGGGGCCTCTGCCCCCAGGCTCGCTTCTGGGACGATGAGCCTCGTCCTTCCCTCGAGGGTCTCGACGTAGCGCAACTACCTTTGCTGGGTCAAAACACTGCTGAAAAACGATTCGACTTCATGAAGCCAGGCTTGGCGCATATTATTCTACCAGCAGAACGACACTGCGGCCATGATATGGGCGATAACCGGCCCTCCCGGTGTGGGCAAGTCTACCGTCGTGTCCAAGGTCGTCCTGAGGCTCAAGAGCGCTGGAATCATAGTCGGCGGATGCACTTCGGCGCAGAGAAGGCGCGGCGGGAGCAGGACCGGGTTCGAGATAAGGGACCTGACTGACGGAAAGAACGCTGAGCTCGCGTCCCTCGACGGCAAGTTGGGCCCCAAGGTGGGCAGGTACAGGGTGAACCTGAGGGCGCTCGCTGACGTTGGAGCCGAGAGTCTGAGGGGGGCCGCGGCCAGGTCCGAAGTCATCATCATCGACGAAGTCGGACCCCTCGAGCTCGTCAGCCCCGAGTTCAGGCGCGGCGTCAAGGCTTGCGTCGACTCGGGGAAGCCAATCCTTGCCGTCGTGCACGAGAGGCTTGACGACGAGCTCCTCAACGAATTGAGGTCGAAGGCCTCTGAGACCTATGCACTGACTGTCGAGAACCGCGAGGAGGCGGCCGAGAGGCTTGGAGACGCTTTGCTGAGGGCCGCCGGGGGTCCAAAATCTTGAAGGGGGCTCCCTTTCCGTGACGCAACAACCTGTCCTTACGGGCGGAGTCGACGAGGCTGGGAGGGGTTGCGTGCTGGGTCCGCTGGTCGTCGCCGGAGTCTCTGTCTCGAGGCGGAGCGAATCGATGCTCAGGGACCTTGGCGTAAGAGATTCCAAGAAACTGTCACCGAAGAGAAGGGAGACGCTTTACTCGGAGATCCTGAAGGTCTGCGAGCGAGTCAACTGGGCCGAGATAGGCCCTGGGCAGATCGACGAGGTAGTTACAAACGGCAAGAAGTATCACAAGCTCAACCACCTGGAAGCGGTCTACTTTGCCAAGGTCATAGACGAGCTGGGGGCACGACGAGTGACGGTGGACGCCTCCGACACGGTGCCCGAGCGCTTCGGAGGGGCCATAGCGGCAAACCTCGCCAGGCCATGCAGCGTCGTCGCTGTCCACAAGGCTGACAGGGACTTCCCCGTGGTCTCGGCGGCCTCAATCGTAGCCAAGGTCCATCGAGACAGGCAGGTCGAGCGCCTCAGAAAGGTGCACGGGGACTTCGGATCGGGCTACCCTTCTGACCCGAGCACGCGGATCTTCTTCATCGAACGGATGAGGAAGGGGGCCCCGCTTCCCGAGTACGTAAGAAAGAGCTGGAAGACCTGGGCGAGACTGGAGCAGAAGATGTCGGCAGCGATCTAGCGGGTCGCGTAGATCATCGCATGGTCTTTCTCGAAGGGGCTGAGCTCTATGACCGAGCGGACGCGATAGCCTGATCCTTCGAGCCTCCTCCTCTCCTCCTCGAAGACGGTCCGCGGGTCCTTGACCACGTCGATGCTCCTTGCCTTGACCACAAGGAGGAGGCTCCCTCCCTCCTTCAGGAGCCTCTTGCAGTTGTCCATCGCGATTGCGGTCTGGTCGGGCTGGGCAATGTCGCAGTAGACCACGTCCACCCGGGAGATGGCGTACTTCTCCGGGTTCCGGGCGTCGGCCACATAGGGGATGACGTTCTTCCGCTCCCTCGCCACCTTCTCGACGAACTCCCTCGCGACCCTGGGGGCGAACTCCACTCCCACCAACAAGCCCCCCTCGCCCAGGATGTCCGAGACGTGCGACGCGGTTGTGCCAGTGGACGTCCCCAGGTAGAGGACCTTGCCTCCCTTTGTTATGATGTCCTCAGGAAGTCCCTTCAGAATTGCTGCCGCCAGCTTGCTCCTGAAAGGGTCCCAGGTCCTGTATTCGACACCATCCCTGACTACGAGGTCCTCGTTGTAGACCCTTTTTCCCGTGGCAAGGTTCCTGGTGAGGAGGAACGTCCTCCCGTCCCTCCGCTCCTTGAGTATGGAACTCATCTTCGCCGTGTCTTCTCGCGCCTGGGGAACCTGCCTTCCCTTGGCGGAGGCCCTCGCCTCTCCGGCTTTCGCGGAGGCGGGTCCTTGTACCTCTCCTTGATGCTCTCGAGCCGCTTGTCGAGTGCCGACTTTATCGAGGCGTCCGCCGACCCGCGGTAGTAGTCGACTCTGGCTGCTATGGCGATCTTGTTGGCCAGCGTCCTCGCTATCTTGCCTCTCTGCCACTTCGGGGCCATGTGGACCTCGTTGTGCTGGAAGAGTATCCCGTGCTTGGGGGGCCTCGCCCCCGTCCTCAGGGCCCTGAACAGCGCCTTTTCTGCCCCCAGTATCTGGATCGTGCTCGCAGGGAGCACGGCTAGCCTGTCGAGGCCCCCGGCCTTCGCCATCAGGCGTGCGCCGATGGTGGCGCCCGCGACCTCGGTGACGTTCGGAGCGACCTTCTTCATCTGGCTCTCCACGTATCCGTTCAAGCTGTCCCTTTGCGAGCTCAACTCCAGGGCGAGTTTCGCCAGGGCCCTCACCCTTCCGAGGTCCCCGTCGGAGATTTCGCCGCCCTTCGACCTGGACTTCGCCTCGAGCACGGCCTCCACCTTCTTGTCTGTCAGGCCCCTGCCGCCGAGGTTCTCCTTGGAAAAGCTCCCCCGGCCGCCGATGTCGGAGATCATCTTGCAAAGAGCGATGTTGTCCTGCATCATCTGCGTGAGCTCGGGGAAGTGCAGCCCGTACCACTCGGACGCCCTGGTCGCGGTCACGTTGAGGTACTTGTCCGTGTCGTCGAGCGCCTGGATCGCCTGCACGAGGTGGAGGTCGGGCCGCGAGGAAGCCTCCCGTATCGCCTCCTCCGCTGCCTGTATGCTCTCCAGCCTGATGGACTGGAGGTCCTCCTCAGTTGGCTCCGCTGTCAAATCAGGTCTAGCCTGCTCCCCCTCGAGCACATTAAAGCGTTTTAGAGGAATTCGAGAAACAAAATCGAGCGCCCCAGCTGTTGCTAGGGGCCCTTGAAGTGGAAGCCTGAGTAGTTGCCGTCCTTGCCCGTGTTGTCCCACTCCATGCCGTAGTCCTTGAAGTGGCTCATCACTCCCGTGCCCATGCTCATGGAGTCCACGGCGGGTGACAGCGGGTGGTTCGACACCTGAATCGGCTTCTTCTTGTCTCCTCCCTCAGTTGGCTTCAGCTGGTACTCTAGTACGCCAGGGACCTTGACCCAAATCTTCTTTGCGTCGAATTCGATGGGCGTCCACTTCAGGCCCTTGAGCTCCTTGATGAGCCCGGCCAGGAGCGCCGGGGCGCCTCCCGCCTTGCCACCAAAGATGGTCTCGAGGGCCATCTGCTGGTCCTTGTTGGCCCTGTTGTCGAGGTAAAGCGCGGCGCTCCAGTTCCCCTTCCAGAAGTTCCCTGGGGCGTGGCTCGCCATGACGACGTTGAGGCCGTCGAGCTTGACCTTTCCGTACTTGCCCTTGTTGATGTGGAACCCGTCTAGGGCGTCGCAGTGTCCCTTCGTCGGGTCTGAGTAGAAGAGGCAGGGGCAGCCTGAGTCGCAACTGCAGGAGTTGATCCAGTCTCCGTCTAGTGCCCATTTTTCTGGCAAATTGACTGTCGCGCCGCTCGATCCTGCGTGCTATTTATCCCTGTCAGCGGGTCCAGCAACCAGTCCGGTCAAATGATGACCAAAGCGGCCCCGGCCACAAAGAAGCCCACCCCGAAGACCTTCGGCACCCAGGACCTGAGCGGGAGGTTCCTCTCCGCGAAGATGATGGCCGTGAACGCGGCCATCCATACGAGCCCCATCGCAGCCGAGACCATTAGGAAGATCATCATTACCCAGCAGCAGCCGACGCAGTATTCTGCATATTCAAGCCCCATCCTCGAGGCACCGAAGCGTCCTCCCCTGTAATAGCGGAAAATGAACGAATTCGGGTGGCATCTCGCCAGACACTCGCCCTTGACGGGGGAGAGCTGGTAGGCGGCGACGAGGATCAGCGCCAGGCCGACGCCCAGGGTCGTCCCAATGAACAGGTTGTATGAGATGGGAAGCTGGCTGAGCACGATCGCCGCCGCCACGTAGAAGGCGACCCCAGCTCCGACCCAAGCCCCGAGGTATGTCCCTACAAAGAGGACAGCCTTCGCCGGGGTCGGTCCCCCTCCTGCGCGAATCTCTTCAGATGAGTTGCGGCCGACATGCAGGAACATCAGCAGCATCGGGACCGCAGTCGGGAACATCATGGCTATCATGCTCAAGGTCCAAGCTAGGACGAACAGGGACAGCGAGGTGAAGTCGATGGGGAGACCTGGGACGCCAACCATGGGCCCGACGTTGAGGATTGTCAGACCCCAGGCGACCAAGGCGAGGACGGCTACCCCAAATCCTAGAATTAGCCTCTCAGATTTCATCACGCCGTGCCCCTGGGACATGACTAAATAGGATTCCTCGTCCGAAGAGGACGCGCGCGCAGACGGCGGGGTTGGACTTAGGCCTGGATGGAATCAGGTGGAAGGCTCTCATCAAGAAGGCTATTCAAACTCGGCCCGCCGGAGTGCGTTAGACTTAATGGAAAGAGAACTCAAAGGACGGGTCATGCTGGGGCAGGTCGAGAACCGTCGTAACGAGGCGGCGATTATCTTCTTGGTAGTGGTTCTTGGAACTGGCGCACTTGTCCTCGGCTGGCATCAATACGACATTTACCTCAGCGACCAATCGGCCAATCACATCTGCTCGGAAGCAGGTGGCGAATGCTCCCCCTTCCGACAAGTGGGCGGCGCTTTCTACATCAATGGGCCCTACAACCGGACCACCCTTGCGATACCAGCCAATTGCTCGCCTGTCTACTGTAGGGCTTCCTTCAACGTGACTGTCGGTCATCCTGAGAGACTTGTCATGGTCTACAGGGCTCCCATTGGGACCTACGCCGAATTAGATTCGCTAAGCTCACTAGGTTACTGGGTCGAAGATATGCACTCCCCAGGTGGGCCAGGCGGATTCATCGTTATGAGCGTAACATGCCACCTTGGAACGCATCGATTCTGGTTCAGTAGTGGCTCGAATGAAAGCCAGTATATAGTCACAATCGACCTCCAAGTTCAGAACATCAATCCTATCACCTGCGGCTGAATCGCAATGCCCCGAGTTGCACCACTAGAACTCGCAGGGGCCTCCAAACCTGTCAAGACCCTAAGACGCACCAGAACCGTGCAGAGCTAGAAATATATACTCAATTTCGATGATTCTACTCTGATAGGAGGTAAGAACTAACGCCAACACACGGTAGCCTAACAAAGGCCGGAAAAGTCCGCAGCCAGACTCCCAAGCTAGAAGGGAAACCGAAGAAAGGAAAGATCCCGAAGGTCAGAAACAGGAGGACCTACGAGAAACGTTTCACCCTGAAGCGCAAGCCAGGCCAGAACTGGATGCGCAGGTGACCCTCCAGCCCTCCGCACCGGTCGACGACGCGGCTGGTTTCATAGCCGCCCGTGTGATGGACGGGTCGGTCGCCTCTAAGGCTGCCCTCGAGAAGCTCAAGAAGCAGGTCGCAAGGGACTTCGGCCTCGACAGGTACGTCTCCAACTCCGATATCCTCGCCGCCCTCTCGGAAGAGGTCCGACCGCGTTTCCAGGAGATGCTCAGGCTCCATCCGAGGAGGAGCGCATCCGGTATCGTCGTAGTCACCGCATTTTCAGCGCCGTTCTCCTGCCCCCACGGCACGTGCGTCTTCTGCCCGGGAGGCCCGACCATCGGAACCCCACAGAGCTACCTTCCTGACAGTCCCGGCATGAGAGGGGCCTTGGCTCTCGGGTTCGACCCCTTCAGGCAGGTCCGCCGGTCTCTTGCGAAGTATTCGTCGAACGGGCACCCCACCGGCAAGGTGGAGACGATCATAGAAGGAGGGACATTCATCGCCCTGTCCGCCGATTACCAGGCCTCTTTCGTAAAGGGGGTCTACGAAGGGCTCAATGGTCATCGATCGACGAACTTGGAGGACGCCCAGGCCGCAAACGAAACTGCCGAAAACCGTTGCGTCGGTCTCACCTTGGAGTCAAAGCCCGACTGGTGCAGGCCCAGGGACGTCGACTTAATGCTAGCCTACGGCATCACCAGGCTCGAGATCGGCGTCCAGAGCCTCAGAGACCCGATTCTGCATCGCAGCAACCGCGGGCACACGGTCGAGGACACGGCCAACGCCTTCCAGGTCGCCAGGGACGCCGGGCTGAAAGTCACGGCGCACATGATGCCGGGCCTTCCCGGTGCCGACCCGCAGACCGACCTTCAGGACCTGCGCATTCTCTTCGAGGAAGAGGCGTTCCGTCCGGACATGTCGAAGATCTACCCTACCCTCGTTGTACCGGGCACCTCGCTGCACCGACAGCTGGAGGCCGGGCTCTACCGGCCCTACTCCACCGAGACGGTCGTCGAGATGCTCAGTGAAATGAAGAGGTTCGTCCCCCAATGGCACAGGATCATGAGGATACAGAGGGAGATCCCGTCGCACGAAATCACCGGCGGTGTCAGGAACGGGAACCTGAGGGAGCTCGTCCTTGCAAGGGTCAGGGAAAAGGGCTTCGAGTGCAAATGCATCAGATGCCGAGAGGTAGCGCTGACGGACCCTTCGGAGCTGGAAGAAGAGCCCCTGGAATACAGAGAGGAGAGGTATCCAGCTTCAGGAGGAGTAGAGATCTTCGGATGTTACCAACATCCAAGGACGGGCAGGGTCGCTGGCTTCGCAAGAGTGAGGCTCCCGTCGGACCTCGCCCACCGCTCAGAAATGCGGGGCGCGGCTGTGGTGAGGGAGCTGAGAGTCTATGGGCGCACAGTCAGCGTCGGCCTTAGAGACCCGCTGGCATGGCAGCATCGCGGTCTCGGGGCATCATTGATGGCTGAAATGGAGAAGGTCGCGACGGAGAGCCTCGGGGCCAGGACCCTGCTCGTGACGAGCGCAGTGGGGACGCGGGAGTACTACGCTAAGCTCGGGTACAGCAGGCTCGGACCCTACATGGCGAAACGACTGAGCTAGGAAAACTGGGTCGCGCTTCGTACTACGGCTTCTACGCCAGGCGCCGGTCGAGGACGCCGTCTCTCCTCGCCCGCCTCTCTGCGGCGAGGTAGACCCATAGGCTGACCAGGAGGAGGCCCACCCCTCCGAGGATGCAGAGCCCCAACGAGGTAAGGTAGTCGCCCAGGTTGCCATAGATCAGGGCATCCCGGGAGGCTTGGATGAAGAGGGTGAACGGCAGATAGGATGCCACGGTGGAGACTCCCCAGGGAAGTATCGACGTCGAGAAGAGCGCCCCTGAGAAGACCATCAACAGGCCGGCGACGTACCCGGGCAAAGACCACTCAAACTTGCTCGCGTACAGGGAGTACGCTCCCAGGAAGTAGCCCAGGCCCAACGCGGCCGGGATGTTCGCGAAGAGGGCGACAGCCAACATCAGCAGCGAGGCGGGGGTGATTGTCAGGATTATGGTTGTCTGCAGGAACCCGCTGAGGACGTAGTAGGCCACGGCCAAGGCCGCGAGGGATGTCGTCGAAGAAATCGCGAATGAGGATAGAGCCCTCCCGGCGACGTAGAGCGCCGTCGACCTCGCGGTCAGATAGATGTGCGGGAAGACTGACAGGTTCTTTCCCTCAGCGATCGCGATGGTCGGGACCCAGGCGTAGGAGGCGACGTGGGCGTATAGCGTCGAGCCGACCAGGATGAAGGCGAGCCTGGCTGGGTCGAAGGTGAGTCCGCTGTGGGTCACGCCGAACCAGTAGATTATCGAGACGGTCATGGCTGACGCGAACGGCGCCACAGTGCGGAGGACCAGGGCTGCGGGAGGCGAAGTCCAAGCCAAGTCGTGCTGGATGCCCATCCACGCGGAGGCGAAGAGGGACCTGAAGCTGATCATCTGATCCGCACCGATATGGTCCCGTCTCTCCTCCCCTTCATCTCAAGCGCTTTCAGGGAAAATGCCGCGATCGCCAAGAAGGCCACGGCCATGACCGCGAGCGCCCCAAGGTCCACCCACAGGCTCACGAACCCCGGAGAGGAGAACAGGCTCTGCCTTAGCGCGTCCATGCCCAGAGTGAGGGGAATAAGGGAGACTACGATTTGGAGGGCGAAAGGGAAGGGCGATAGGCTCCCCACCGACGGAAAATAGAGCCCCGAGACCATCGAGACGGGCTCCTGAAGCACCTCGTTCATCGACTCGGCCTCCCTTCCGTAGACAAGGTACAGAGACGAGAGGGTCATCCCCAGGGCATAGAGCGACGCCAGCGTGAGGGCGAAGGTAATGGCAACGGCCCCCCACGAGGCCGCCACGGCCGGATGGAAGAGGACCCACCCGATGGCGGTCACGATCACGGCCGTGGGCACAGTCCCGACGATCCCCCCGACGGACATGCCGACCAGGATCGCGGTGATCGACGCCGGCGACGTCAGGTAGATCTCAAAGAGCCCCTCCTGCTTGTCCCAGTTGAACTGGCTCGCCATCGACCAGAGCACGTTCCCCCAGAATGCGACCATCACCCCTCCTAGCACCGCGAACCCGATGTAGTTGCCAGCACCGATGCTGTAGTACAGGAGGGAGAGCGCTAGGGACGAGAGGACAGGGAATCCAATGCTCACCACGATCCAGAGCGGTTCGCCGAAGATGCTCCAGAGCCTCACCAGGGCTCTCGCCTTCATGGTCCGGACCCAGGGGCTAACTGCCAACTTCCTCTTCCCTCTCCTTGAACCCGCTGCCTACTAGGGCGACGAAGACCTCCTCCAGGGTCGCTTCCTTCCTCCATGAGGCCACTACCTTGTGCCCCGAGGCAGTCATGGCATCCAAGGCGCCCTTCGACGCGGCGTCGCTCTCGACGACCACCTGAATCGTAGAAAGCTCCCTCTCGTCGTCCGCGGACGAGGTGAACCCTTTCACTCCAGCGACCAGCCTCAGCATCTCGAGGTCCTTCGGAGGAGGCGAGACTTCCATGACCAGGGCAGGGGCCCCAAGCCGGCGCTTGAGCTCCTCCGGAGTCCCGGCCGCTATAATCTTCCCCTTGTCGATAATCGCCACCCTGTCGCAGATCGCCTCGACCTCAGCCATGTTGTGGGTCGCCAGCATGATCGTCCGCCCGTTCTTGCTGGCCTCAGACCGCAGGAAGTCGCGGATGCTCCTGGCAGTCATCACGTCCAGCCCGATCGTGGGCTCATCGAGGAAGACGACCTTGGGGTCGTTGATGAAGGCCCGGGCTATCGTGGCCCTCTGCCTGTACCCAGTGGAAAGGGCATAGAACTTCCTGTCGAGGTACTTCGTAAGCCCCAGCGTCTCCGAAAGCTCAGTGATGCGCTTCTCCGCGAGAGCACTCGGCATGCCGTAGAGCTGCGAGAAGAACCAAAGGTTCCTCTTGGCGCTGATGAAATCGTAGCCTGCTTTCTCGGCGCCGCTCGCCATGTTGATGACCCTTCTGACCTTCTCCGGCTCGTGCTCAACGTCAAAGCCCATGACCTTCGCGGCACCCCCAGTCGGAAGAAGCAGGGTCGAAAGTATCCTGATCATCGTAGTCTTGCCGGCCCCGTTGGGCCCCAGGACGCCGAAGATCTCCCCTTCGCCCACGTCGAGGCTGACTCCGTCGAGCGCGACGACCGGTCCGGACTTGCTCTTGAACTCCCTCTTCAGTCCGGAGACTTCGACAGACCGCGTTGATTCTCTTGTCAAGCATGGAACACCCTGGGTAACTCTCTGACCCGCGAAGTCCCAGAGTCAATAACCCTTTCGGTGAACGGGGCGAGCAATCCTTTAAGACCTTTGGACCTCCGCTCTTTCTGCATGGAAACCCTGCCCGGATACTCCGGTGCGGCCGAAGAATTTTTGCGGCGGTCCAGGGCGTAGATCGGGGACGTCTTGGAGGTCAGGACTGATTGGGGTACGGTCAGGGGGACACTGGTACCCCGGTATGCGAGTTC
>JACQFO010000052.1 GCA_016200025.1 Nitrososphaerota archaeon | reverse complement strand
GGCTTTGTCGAGGTCCCGCTCGTAGGCGCATGCCACTGCGGCTATGACCGTGTGGGCCTCGGCGAGGTCGTCGTCGAGGGAGAGGGCCTTCAGGGCGTACTCTCTCGACTTTGGGAAGTAGACGGCCGGGTCGGCGTAGACGTTCGCGGCCATAACCTGGTAGCACTGGGCCACGCCCGCGTAGCCTAGGGCGAAGGTCGGGTCGAGGGCGACGGCTCTCTCGAAGAATTCGGCGGCTCTGTTGAGGGCTTCTGGGGTCCTCTTGTTCCAATAGAAGATTCCCTGGAGGTATAGGTTGTAGGCCTCCGGGTTCTTGGTGGCACCCCGGCCGATCCTCCTTCTCTCGGACTCTGCAAGCTTCACCTTGAGCGCATCGGCGACCTTCTGGGCCACCTCGCTTTGGATGCTGAAGACGTCGTCGAGCTCCTTGTCGTAGTTCTGGGCCCACAGATGGCCCTCGTTGCGGGCGTCAATCATCTGGACTGTGATTCTGACCTTGTTGCCTGCCTTGCGCACGCTCCCTTCGATAAGAGTGCCCGCGTTCAGCTCTCTCCCTATCTCCGCGATCCTCTTGGAGGCGTTCTTGTATTGCATGACCGAGGTCCTGGCTATGACCGTCAGCTCGGTGACGGAGGCGAGGGCCGTGATCAGCTCTTCGGTCATCCCGTCGGCGAAGTATTCGTCGTTGGGGTCGGGGCTCATGTTCTTCAGGGGGAGGACGGCGACCCGTCTGGTGTCCAGCTCCGCCATCTGATCGGCTCTGTTCGCTTCCCAGGGCATGACTATCCTGTAAACTTCAATGGGCAGATTGACGTTCTTTAGTGTCTTCGCCTCTAGTTTCTCCATGGGGAGGTCGAGCTTGTTCCTTCCCGACGCGGAGCTGGACGCTCTGGTCGCTTCCCACGGAGAGGTTCCTGTCGTGCATCGCCTGCTGTATTTCGATCGAGCACCTGACGGCTTCGAGGGCGCTGGGGAACTCGATGAGGAAGGCGTCCCCGACGGTCTTCACCTCTTTCCCTTCGTACCTGGGGAAGATCGAGCGGAGGATCGTTCGGTGCTGTCCAAGGGTCTGGAGCGCCCGCGCCTCGTTCACCTGGGCCTGGGCGGTGTATCCGACTATGTCAGTGAACATGATCGCTGCCAGGCGCCTTCCCTCGAGGGTGGACACGGGTTTCGGACGAGTTGGTGGGTTCAGATAAAGCCATTTGCGACCCTTCGCTCGGGTTAAGCAAGGGAGTCGGAGGAGGTCCCCGGGCGGGAGGATGGGGACACCCGAGGGGGCCCTCTGACCGTCAAGCGTCGGTGTTCAATACTATTGGATTAAGTCACGTGGAGTGGATAGGTGCGCGGATGAACAAAGCCGTCTTTCTAGCGACTGTCGTACTGCTGGCGACCTTGGGGTTGTCGGCATACTCCTACACCGTCTTTCTGCCCTCAATCAACCACTCCTCTTCCCTGCCGGGAGGCTCCTCCACCTCGACGCTCGGGGGTCCGGGCACGGGGACGCTCAGCATCTATCTGAAGGACTCGCCACATTCCAACGCGACTCTGAAGTATCTGCTGGTAAACGTGACCAGCGTGACGCTGAAGTACGCGGTTGGCGAGGGAGGGAACGCGTCCACGACGACCACGACGACAAACACCACCTCGACCAGCACGAACACCACTTCAACGACCACCACGTCGACGAATACGACGTCAAGCTCGACGCAGGGTCAGAACGGGACTCAGAACAGGTTCGTCTACATTGTCCCGCCTGGAGTGGGCAACAACGTGAATCTCACCTCGCTTCAGGGCGACGGGATCCTCCTTGGGACGGCCGATGCGCCCGCAGGCGAGGTGGTCGGCGTCATCCTCAACATCTCGGGCGCCGAGGCCTTCTGGACGAACGGCAACTCGACTGCGCTCAAGGTGGTTGCGAACGGGAAGCTGATGGTCCCAGTCCACTTCCAGGTGCTTTCCAACAGCTCGACGGACCTGACCATCGACATCGTCCCCAACGACATACACATCAGCCAGGGGAACATGGCGGTGCTCTCCCCCGTGATACACGTCACTGTCGTGAACCACGGGACGAGCACGAGCAGCGCCACGCAATCGACGTCCTCTGAGACCGAGACGACGACGACCGTCTCCACGAATTCGACATCGACTACCGTCACCACGTCGTCTGTAAACTCGACAACAACTACAACTGCGACTAGTTAGGGTCGGAGGGTCAACGGACCCTTCGCTCCCATTTTTGCGACTTCGCTGCTAGAATCCGGCGGGCACGCCGTCGCCGCGGAGGTCGCAGACAGCCGTTCTGTGTCCTGGCGAGATCTCCACGGCCTGGCAGACGCCCGTCCTACCAGGCATAGGAAGCTTCTGCAGGTCGTAGGTGCCGGAGTCCGGCAGTTCGTAGCCTTCCTCCACGATGAGGTCCGTGCCTCCGCCCCACAGGAATCTGGGATGGGCGACGTTGGCCTCCGCGGCCAGCGAGTAGTCCACGGCGTTCGTGACGAATAGAGCGTGCTGGAGGGGCCTCCGGTCTCCGCCGCTGGTGCCGATGGAGAGGAAGGGGCTTCCGTTGCGCTCGAGGATCATCGAGGAGAGCGTGTTCAGGGGGCGCTTTCGCGGGGCTACGACGTTCGGGCCCGACAGGCTGAACCCGGATCCTCGGTTGTTGAGCATGACACCGCATCCGGGGACGAAGACTCGGGAGCCGAAGTGGTTGAAGAGACTCTGGATTCCGGAGACCACGTTGCCCTCGGCGTCCACGATTGAGAATGCGGTGGTGTCGCCTGACTTTATCCTGCTGGCTGGAATGCCGTCGGACGTCCCGGCGGACATGAAGCCCTCCAGGTCGAACTTCCCGAATTTGGGGTCGCCGAGGAGCTCGTCCCTGCGCCTGTAGGCGGTGAGGACTGCCTTCATTGTCAGGTCGATTCTCTCCCGCGAGAGAGCGCCGGTGCGGGACATGTCGTGTTCGGAGAGCAGCTTCAGGATGAGCAGGCTTGTGGCGCCCATGCTGTTTGGCGGCACTTCGTAGACCTTCGTGCCACGGTAGTCGAGGGAGAGGGGAGCAACCCACTCGGGTCGGTAGTCGCGGAAGTCCCCGGCCTCGGTCGGAACTCCGAGCCCTTCCAGGGCCTCGCGGATTCTGTCTGCGGGCCAGTCTGCGTAGAAGCCTTCGGGCCCGCGCGCAGCGATGTTGGAGATGACCTTCCCCAGGTTCTCCTGCTTGATGGCGTCCCCGGGGGTCGGGGGCTTCCCGCCTGGGGCAAAGACTGCCTTCGCCTCGGGGGAGAGCTCAGGGTAGGCTCCGGCCACAGACCTGCAGATCCCCTCCCCGGCGGGGAAGCCCCGGGTGGCGAATTCGATGGGTCCAGCGAGGAGCTGGGGGAAAGGAAGTGATCCGAACCTCCTGTGCATCTCGTGGACTC
The DNA here is from genome assembly GCA_016200025.1 of Nitrososphaerota archaeon. Taxonomy (GTDB): domain Archaea; phylum Thermoproteota; class Nitrososphaeria; order Nitrososphaerales; family Gagatemarchaeaceae; genus UBA183. The sequence continues at coordinate 4,161 of JACQFO010000052.1, read as the reverse complement.
CGGCGACGAAGGCGGGGATCGAACAGGTGAGCGGCCCGAACTGAGGAATCTGTCCTCCCCACTTCGACATTACGAGGTCGTGGGTCAGCCCCGAGGGGGACCATCCGCTTGAGTTGAGGCAGTGGACCTTGCCTGACTTTGCCTCGAAGAGCATACCGAAGAAGTCGCCCCCCAGCCCGCCTGCGGGGTGGAAGGTGACGGCGAGGGAGAAGCTCGTGGCGACCGCCGCGTCGAATGCGTTGCCACCGGCGCGGAGGACGTCGTAGCCTGCCAGGGAGGCGAGGGGCTGTTCGCTCGCAACGGCGGCGTGCTCGGCGATGATGGTCTTGCCGTAGCCCAATGCGCGGCTCGGGACTAGGGTGGGATATGAAGGCTAGGTCCCGGCCCCCGGGCCGCGCTTCATCGAACGTCATGGTAGAGAGCATGTTTATACGGAGAAGGCAATCTCTGGCCTCCAGGTGAATGAGACTTGAGCCAGTCTGAGCTTGACGCTGTGCTGGGGACCGTGGAGAACCCCATCAGGAGAAAGATAATCGCCAGGCTGAGCCAGAAGCCGAACTATCAGCTCCAGCTCTCGAAGGAGCTTTCCATCAGCCAGCAGCTGGTTGCCAAGCACCTGGTGAGCATGGAGGACGCCGGGCTCGTCAGCAGCGTCTTCGAGGACAGCCCTAGGGGCCCGCAGAGGAAGGAGTACCTCTTGACAAAGAGCTTCTCGGTGACGATCGACCTTGCGCCCAACCTGTTCAAGGCGAGGATGTTCTCGTTCGGGGCCGTGCCCGGGGTCTCCGAGTCTGAGGAGCACGCCCAGTTGATGGCGCAGGCGGCCGGTCCGTCGAGATATTCTGACGAGGCTTCGAGGATAAGGCCGCTCACTCAGGTCGTCGCGGAGGTCGACAGGAAGCTGAAAGAGATGGAGGAGGAGCGGGCGGTGTTGCTGTATCTGAGGAGCCTGGCGCTGAGGGAGGCCGCCAAGCTCACGACGTCACTGGGAACCGCGGACAGGAAGAGGATTCTGAGATACCTGATGCGCGAGCAGAGGGATGGAATCGGGGACATGTCCGCGTCGCTGGGCCTGCAGCAGCAGGTCGTCGGCGAGATACTGGAAGAGATAGAAAAAGACCTAGAGCCCTCGGAGTAAAAAGGGATAGAGGAGGGTTACTCCTCTACATTCCTATGTTTGGAAAACTGGCCTGAGGAACGCCAAGCTGGCCCTGGAGGGTCTTGATTCGGGTCGCGTATTCTTTCATGCGGGCGTTGTCGCCCTGGACCTTCGCGATCCTGTATCCCTTCCAGGCCTTGCGTAGGGCACCCCAGATTTGTCCTTTCTGATATTGACTCATCTTTCGGCTCGGTCTTTGCTGCGCGGTTGCCTATTTTCGCGGGAAAGTCTATTCTTATAGAGCCAGTTATCAAACTAGAAACCCTCCTACGAGCAGGGGGCCCCAGAATCGGTGGACGCAGGGACCTGAGGTCAGACGAGGGACCTGAGCAGGAGCCAGATGTTGCTTGGGTGCTCGGTCATCCGGCGCTTGGAATACGCGTACCACTGGTCGCCGTAGGGGAGGTACTCCGAGACCCTGTAGCCTGAACTCACAAGTTCGTCCTTGACGTCGTCGCGGATCCCCTTCAGCATCTCGAACTCGAAGTTGGCGTGCTTCGACTCCGCGAGCTTCCTGGCGCCCTCGATGAGCACTGGGTCGTGGGTGCCTATGGCGAAGCCGTCGCCACGCTCGAAGAGCATGCCCATTAGCCTGGTGAAGCTTGCGCGCACTTCGCTCCTGGAGGGAAAGACGAGGCCGTGGTCTTCCCGGTAGGCACCCTTGACCAGCCGGACCTTCGCGCCCTTGTCCAGGAGGCCGCCCAGGTCGGACTCGCTGCGGCGCAGGTAGGCCTGGAGGGCGACGCCTAGGTTCCTGTGCCTTTCGAGGGCCTCGGTGTATACAGACAGAGTCTGAGCGGTGAACTGAGAGCTCTCCATGTCCATCCAGGCCCACTGGTTGAGCCTCTCTGCGTTGGAGAGAAGCCCCTCGAGGCGGCGGGCGGCGTCCGCCCGGCTAATCAGGAGCCCGAGTTGGGTGAGCTTGACTGAGGGAGCGCCCCTGATCCCGCCGTCGGAGAGCGCCTGCTGGAGTCTCAGATATTCTCCCGCGTGGGAGTCCGCGGTGGCTGGGTCCTCGATCTCCTCTCCCAGGAAGTTGATTATGGCGCCCAGCCCTCTCGCGTTCGCGTTCTTCGCGTCTGCGGCAGCAGAAGCGAGGTCGACTCCCGAGATCCACCGCTTCGCGAGGCGCAGGAGGACGAGCTCCTTCAGGCCCAAGTCTGAAGCGGTCGCCTCGGAGAGGATTTTAACGGTATGGCCCGACAGCTGGCGCGAGGATGGCCAAGGGAGGGGAGGGTTCGAGGCTCGGGAGGCTAAGGGAGAGCATGGAGGAGGAGAAGCTAGACGGAGTGCTCATGGTCCCGGGGCCGAACCTCAGATACTTCACGGGCGTGGAGTCACTACTCTTGGAAAGGCCGTTCATGCTCCTGGTCCCTATGGATGGGAGCCCGAGCCTCGTGGCTCCTGCGCTGGAGGCTGGGCCCTACAGGGAGTGCAAGATGCCAATGGCGATTCATTCTTGGACGGATTCGCAGGGGTCGGCCGGGGCGATCAGAGCTGCGGTCCGCGCGGTCAGGCCTCGGGGGCGCTGGGGGGTCGAAGGGAAGGTGCCGTTCCTGTTCCTGAGCAGGCTGATGAAGGCGACGGCTCCGAAGTTCTTGGACGGGGAGCCTTTGCTCCAGGGGCTGCGAGCGGTGAAAGACGAAGGCGAGGTGAAGCTGCTCAAGAGGTCTGCGAAGATCCTCGGCGGCTCGTTCGAAAAGTTCCCCGAACTTCTGAGGGATGGGGCCACGGAGGTGGAGGTGGCGAAGGCCGCGACTGAGGTCATCTACGGGGAGGGGGCGACGATGGTGGACGCGATGCTGGTCCAGTCGGGGGCGCGCGGGGCGGACCCGCATTCGCTTCCGAGCTCGAAGAAGATTCGGAGGGGGGAGGGGGTGATCTTCGACGTCGGGTCGACGTTCGAAGGGTACTACGCGGACATCACAAGGACCATATGCCTGGGCGCGGCGAAGGAGGTGGAGAAGGTCTACGCGAAGGTGCTGGAGGCGGAGGTGAAGGGGATCGCAGCGTCCGGCGCGGGGGTGAAAGTGGGCGAGGTCGACGGGGCGTCGAGGGGGGTCCTGAGAAGGGCGGGTCTGGGCAGGTACTTCATCCACAGGACTGGGCACGGGCTCGGCCTGGAGGTCCACGAGGCTCCGTACATCGTCGAAGGAGGGAAGGAGGTCCTCAGGCGGAACATGTGCTTCACGGTCGAGCCCGGAGTCTACATCAGGGGGAAGCTTGGGGTGAGGATAGAGGACGACGTCCTGATAGGAAAGGGAAGGGGAGTCGAGATCACCGGGACACCGAAGGAGTTCGGGTGGTGGAAGTAGGTCGGGAGACTTCCTCGAAGTGTGCGCTTAAGACCGAGGCCGCCATGATTTGACGGCGTGAAGAACCAGGAAGTCGCGGAGCTCCTTGACAGGCTGGGGGAGATGGTCGAAGCGAACGGGGAGGACAGGTTCAAAGTCATCGCCTATCACCGCGCCGCGACCAGCATCAGGAACCTCGAGGAGGACTTGCAGGCCGTCTGGAGGGAGGACAGACTCCAGGACATAAAGTACGTGGGGGAGGGGATAGCGAAGAAGGTCGACGAATACCTCAGGACGGGCAGGCTGAGGATGATGGCTGAGCTTTCGGAGAAGGTCCCGCCGGGCGTGCCCATGCTGATGAAAGTGCAGGGGATTGGGCCGAGGACCGCATACAAGCTGGCTCACTGCATGGGGATCAAGAGCGTCGAGGAGCTGAAGAGGGCGTTGCAGTCCGGGAGGCTCGACGATGAATTCGGGCCCACGGTGAGGGAGTCATTTCTGACTGGAATCAAGAAGCTCCAGAGCTTCGGGAAGAGGATGCTCCTCCCCGAGGCCGAGGGGGCGTTCCAGACCCTGTCTTCGTACTTCGAGGCCCTGGTGATAGAGGTCGCGATGGCAGGGAGCCTAAGGAGAGGGAAAAGCACTGTGGGGGACCTGGATTTGCTCTCGACTGACCAAGGCGCAGTCGACGTTCTGGCCAAGTGCCCG